>DATBKA010000402.1:0-5590 GCA_036556105.1 Ilumatobacteraceae bacterium
GCCGCGTCGACGCAAGAGCTCGAGAACGCGATCACGGCGACCGCTGACGGCTACGCGTTCCCGATCAACCTCGATCGCGATCAGCCGATCGGAGGTCTCACACCCGATTGCCAGGCCGACATCCTTCGTCGCGCCGTTGCCGAAGGATGGTCGTCCGACGCGCTGCGCACCGAGCTGCGCGGCTACGCCTACCGCAGGCTGACCGCCGGAGACCTTCCCGGGTGAGTGCCCCGAAGAAGCGCTCGGCGCTCCGCCAACTCGATCTCGTCGACAAGCTGTCGATCCCGTTGTTCGTCGTCACCATGATCGCCGAGCACCGCGCCCTGCGGAAGCGGCCGAAGCGAACGATCGGCGACTTGCTCGACGCCGACGAACGGACCCTCTCGGACACGCATCTGCCTGCAGATGAGCTGATCCCCCTCGGCTACGAGCGCAAGGACAGCGTCGCCAGCCTGACGATGCTCGCCGGCAACATCGCCTTCGGCTTTGCCACCCTCGCCGCGTTCAGCCGCTTCGATCGGTTCCTGTTCCGGTACCGCATCTCCAACGTCGGCACACGCAAGCGCTCGATCGCGCTGGCGATGGTGCTGTGGGACTTCCTCTACTACTGGGACCATCGGTGGATGCACGAGGTCTGGCTGTTGTGGGCGAATCACGTCACCCACCACTCCAGCCAGCGCTACAACCTCTCCACGGCGTTGCGTCAACCGTGGTCCGGCTTCCTGACGTTCTGGGTGTTCGCGCCGATGCCACTGCTCGGCTTTCCGACTGCCAAGACCGCCAAGGCAGGCCAGCTCAACCTGCTCTACCAGTACTGGATCCACACGGAGACGATCGACCGCCTCCCGGCGCTGGCCGAAGAGGTGCTGAACACGCCGTCCCACCACCGCGTCCACCACGGTGCCAACGAGCAGTACCTCGACAAGAACTACGCCGGGATCCTGATCCTGTGGGACAAGCTGTTCGGCACGTTCGAACCGGAGTTGCGCCGCGTCAAGTACGGCCTGACGAAGAACATCGACACCTACAACCCGTTGCGCATCGCCTACCACGAGATGGCCGACATCGCCCGCGACGTACGCCACGCGACCGGCCTGCGCAGCAAGCTGCGTCACGTGTTCGGGCGGCCCGGCTGGACTCCGGTCACACCGCAGCGGCTGGCGGCCGCGGAAGCCGTCTAACGGTCGATCAAGGCGAACGCCGCTGCGTCGAGCTCGACGTCGGTCCACGCCCCGTCGATCACCAGTCGCGCCGCCACGGCGCCGATCGCGTCGGCACTCTTGGCTGCATATCCGTTGCCGCCGACCGCCATCACGCAACCCTGCTCGACGATCTCCAGATACGGCAACTTGGTCGGTGTCTCCGGGATCAAGCACGGCTTGGTGAGCCACAGCTCGGCCTGCAGCCCGGGCAGGAGGCGCAGTAACAGCCCGCGCAGCCAGTCGAGGTGAGCGGCGTGGGCCTCGCCTGCCATCCATTCCGTCCGCTGGCGCGGGGCCAGGACGCGCTCCGGGCGAGTCGTGGCGCCGAGCTTGATGTAGGCGAGGCCGTCCGGGTAGATCGTCGGCGGAACGGCGTAGAGGTGGTCATGGTCGGGATCGTCGACGATGATCGAGGGCAGCCGATCGAGCCGCAGCTGCTCCGCCCGCGAGGTACGCGCCAGCACGACGGTCTCGGCGAGCACGTCGAGGCGAGGCCGCCGCGGGACACCGGACAGCTCGTCGGCATGTGGCCCGGCGGCGATCACGACCTGTTCTGCCTCGAACACCGAACCGTCGGTCCCGAGAACGCTCCAGCCGCCGCCGGCTCGTCGCTCGACGCCGGCGACCTGCTCCAACACGAGGTCGGCGCGCTGGGAGCGAGCAACGGTCAGCTGCGCGGCGAGCATGCGTCGCGGGTCGATGAACCCGCCCGGCGGTTGCTCACGGAGCACCGTCGCGCCGGACGGCAAGGCGACGCGGTCGTCGCCCCACGAGCCGCCGGGAGCGATGACCTCGAAGTCGACACCCAGCGCCTGGCCGACACCGACCGTCGCGGCGAGGCGGTCCGGGTCGACCTCGGCCATCAGCACTCCGACTGGGTGGTGGAAGGTCACGCCCGACGCCGCCTCGACGCCGGCGTAGGCATCGATCGACCGCGACGCCAGCACCGCCCACTCGCGCTGCTTGTCGAGACGGCGCGTGATCCGCCCCGAGTCGTAGTGACTGGCGAAGACGCCGCCGTGGCTGCTCCAGTCAATCGGCTCCGCCGGGCCGACGCCGAGGCAACGCAACCCGGCTGAGGAGAGGTGGCGCAAGGCGGCCGCGCCAACGAGCCCGAGACCAACGACCGCCGCGTCGTAACGCTCTGTTGCCACGCCGTTGGTCACGCGTCCACCCTACGCGTCAAGTTTCCGACGGAAGCCACCGCGGTCGCCTTCTGTACTGGTATACAAAGAGCAGTGAGCGCGGACCCGACCACCGATCGATTCCGGTGGGATCGCCTCACGTACGCATCGGCGCTCGGCTACGCGTTGCTCGTCAGCGGCCTCAGCGTCGGCGTCGTGCTCGGCGAGTTGCGCGAGCAGTTCGACCTCAGTGGAGTCATCGCGGCGATGCACGGGTCGACGTTCGGGTTCGGCTTGCTCGCCGCCGGGCTGTGGGGTGTTCGCGTCGTCGACCGGCTCGGTCGGCGCACGGCGCTGGCCGTGTCGGCGGCGGCGATCGCTTCGGGCATCACCATGTTCTGCGTCGGTCCGGCGTGGCCCGTCACGTTGGCCGGCACCGCACTCGCCGGGCTCGGCGGGGCATTGCTGGTGATGGTCATGCCGGCGCTGATCAGCGACCATCACGGCGAGCACCGCGCCGCGGCCTTTGCCGCCGTCAACGGTGCTCCGGGCCTCGCCGGCTTGGCATTCAGCCTGGTGATCGGCGGCGCGCTGGCCCTGGAGTGGTCCTGGCGGCCGCCATACCTGATCCTGACGGCGATCATCTTCCTCACTCTCGCCGCCGTCGCCTGGCCGGTGCCCGTCCCGATGGCCAGCCGGCGCGGGCAGTTCACACTCGCCCACTTCCGCGATCGGGACGTGTTCGTCCCGTGGTTGCACATCGTCAACGCCGTGCTCTCCGAGTTCGCCATCGGCGTGTGGGCGGCCACCTATCTCAAGGAGGTCGGCCACGTCTCGGGTGGTCTGGCCTCGGCCACTGCGGCCGTGTTCGGCGTGACGATGTTCCTCTCCCGGCTGATCCTGCCGCGGCTGATGGAGCATCTCGGCGAGGCCACCGTGTCGGTCAGCTTCACGGTGCTCACGTTCGGCGCTCTGGTGATGTGCTTCGCACCGGGCTTCGTTCCCCGCGCCATCGGGCTGGCGATCGTGGGGATGGGCGGTGGACCGTTGTATCCGCTGACGGTCGATGGGCTGTACGCGTCCGCCGAGCACAAGATCGACTCGATCACACTCGGGGCGTACTGCGCGCTCGCCTCGGCGACCGCGGTCACGCTCGGGCCGTTGGTGCTCGGCGCGCTCGCCGACTCGGTCGGGTTGCGCCGTGCGCTGCTGATGGTCCCCGTGATCGGCATCGTCGGCGCCATCACGCAGCGGCCGCGGCGCGTCGCCGGCTCGGTATCCCCCGCTCTGGAGTGAGCGAATACAGTCGCCGCGATGGGTCCTGAATCCGGTTCGACCATCACCCTGACCTCATCCGACGGGTTCCAGCTGTCCGCGTACCGAGCCGAGGCCGAAGGCACGTGCCGTGGCGGTGTCGTCGTCGTGCAGGAGATCTTCGGCGTCAACGCCCACATCCGCAGCGTCGTCGATCGCTATGCGGCGGCCGGCTATCTGGCGATCGCACCAGCGATCTTCGACCGCGATCGCCCCGGGATCGAGCTCGGCTACACCGAGGACGACATCGCTGTCGGGCGCGACATCGCTCGCGGCAAGCTCGACTTCAAACAGGTCGTCGCCGACGTGGCTGCCGCAGGCAAGGTCGCCGCCGAGGCCGGGAAGGTGGGAGTCGTCGGCTATTGCTTCGGCGGTCTCGTCACCGCCGCGGCGGCGATCGATCACGCCGACACGTTCGCCGCAGCCTCGTCCTACTACGGAGGCGGCACGGTCTCACTGATCGATCGCACCCCGCACGTGCCGATGATCATGCACTTCGGTGAGCGCGATCACGCCATCCCGATGGAAGACGTCGACAAGATCGCCGCCGCCTGGCCGGATGCGACGGTGTTCCGCTACGACGCCGAGCACGGATTCAACTGCGACCACCGCGGCTCGTTCAGCGCCGTTCCGGCAGCCATCGCCCAGGCGCGCGCGTTCCGGTTCTTCGACGCACTGCTGGGGTGAGCGCCGCTTCGGCCGGCGGCTAGGCGGTGACCGGCTCCGGCTTGGCCGCTGCGTCGCGCAGCCTCCACGAGCTCCCCGACAGCACCGCGCCAGTGAGGATCAGGGCCAGCATCGCCACGGCACAGGACGTGTAGGCAACAGTGCGCCCGAGGTGCTCGTAGATCTGACCGATCACGGTCGCCGTGATGCCGGCGACGAGCGTCTCCGCTCCTCCGAGCAGTCCTTGGGCACTGGCCTGACGCTCCCCCGGCACGACCATCCCGACGGCAACACCCGAACTGCTGACGGTCAAACCGTCGTTGACGGCGTGCACGAGCGAGATGATCAGCATCACCACGCCTGACGGTGCGTGACCGTAGGCGACCATCGCCACAGCACCGGTGAGCAGGCCGAACGTGCCGTATCGGAACGGCCCGATGCGCTGCGCCATCTTTCCGCCGTAGGACCCGAACAGCACGATCGGCACGGCGAACAACGTGATCCCGAGGTTGGAGATCAAGTCACTGGTGTGCAGGTCGTCGAGCACCAACGCCCAGAGCGCGTCGAACGCGCCGATCATCATGAACACCGCCGAGCCCATGCAGAGCGCGGCGACGTATGGGCGGATGCGGAGAAGGTCGAACGCGAACCGTGGCGGGATCTCGGCGGAGTCGGCACTCGACTCGGAGACCCGCGTGCGGGCGATGATCGGGAAGCAGATCACCGTCAGCGCGGTGATCAACAGGAACGGCGCGGCGATCCCGAACGGGCCGACCAGTACGGCGGAGACTGCCGGGCCGGCGGCGAAGCCGGCAACATCGGCAGCGAGCAAGCGGCCGAGGTTCTGACCGAGGCGGTCGGGCTCGGCGAGGATGACGATGCGGCGCGCCGCCGGGTAGGCGAGACCGATGCCGAACCCCATCACGAACCTGGCGCTCAGCAGCACGATGACGTTCTTACCGAACGCCATGCCGAGCAGGCCGGCCACGTTGCACGTCATGCCGACCAGGATCAGCAACCGAGCATGGCCTCGATCGGCGAGCGGGGCGACCGTCACCTGGGCGACGAACGACGACAGGAACCCCATCGCCACGATCAGACCGAGCGCGCCCTCGCTGATGCCGTACTGGTCGCGCATCTCGTCGAGAACGGTGAACATCACGCCATAGCCGGAGGCAAACAGCGCCGTGAGCGCGCCGAAGACGAGGACGACCGGCTTCGAGCGCATCCAGCCAGTATTGCCCACTCCCCTTGGCTTCCTCCGACGACATTTGTCGTTCTGGA
>DATBKA010000403.1:0-4372 GCA_036556105.1 Ilumatobacteraceae bacterium
CCCACCCGGGTCCAGGAACTACGTAACACCCCCTCGCGATGATGACGGTATGACAACCCGCCAGCCCCAACACACCTCCCCCGAGCAGCTCACTCTGCTTCCGGTGTCTGAGCTGCCGCTCCAGTTCCGGCTCGATCAGCGCACCCGCCAGCGTGGTCTCGCCCACATTGCGGCCATCCGCCGCCAACTCGCCAACAAACCCGAGAACGGGCAGCGTTCCACCGATGTCGTCACGCGTGACGATCGGGCGGCGTGACGGTGTCCATTCTCGCCCGGCTTCAGGTTGCGTTGGGCGCCAAGGCGCGCACCGCGTCCCAATGCTTCAGGTCCGGGTCCAAGGGCAGCACCGCCAGTGCCGTCGTCGTCACCCCGTTGTCGAAGTACTCCCCGATGCGGGCCCGGCACTGGGCCGGTGTGCCGTGCACCACCAGCTCGTCGACCAGCTCATCCGGAATCGCGGCCACGGCCGCCTTGCGGTCGCCTTCCCGCCATGCTTGCCACATCGGTCCCAGCACCTCGCCGCGGCCGAGCCATTCGTGGAAGGCGGCATACACCGGCACGTTCAGATACGCGGCGATCGCGAACTTGGCACCAGCACGAACCACCTCGACGTTGTCGCTCGGGCACACGAACACTCGGCACACGATCTCTCGCGCACCGCCCCCAGCGGCGTCGTTGACCACGCCGACGACCTTGGGCACGTCATCCGGCGACAGCCAGTTGATGATCGCCCCGTCGGCCTCGCGACCGGCCAGGCGCAACATGCCTTCGCGAAGGGCGGCGACCAGGATCGGTGGCTGGTGCTCGGGCCGCACTCCCAGTCGGAAGCCCTGCACTTCGAAGGTGTCGTAGCGCTTCGACACCTTCTCTCCGGCGAAGGCGTCGCGCAGGAACCGCACGACATCGCGCACCTTCTTGTACGGCTCGACGAAGGGCACACCGTTCCAGCGCTCGATGATCACGTTGCTGCTGGAGCCGATGCCGATCGCGAACCGACCCGGTGCGGCGTCGGCCATCGAGGCGACGCATTGCGCCATGCAGGCCGGAGCTCGGGTGTAGGCAGGCACGATCGCCGTGCCCAGTCGCAGCCTCGGCTCCCATGCCGCGGCCAGAGCCAACGGCGTGAACCCGTCGGCACCATCCGACTCGGCCGACCAGATGTCGGTGTAGCCGAGGTCGACGAGCTCGCTCAACTTGTCGCGGTGAGTGTGCAGCGGCCCGGGTAGCGGCACGGTCATGCCTGGCCTGATCGGCAATGTCATCTGCACAGATTGGCAGAGCAGTCCGTCGTGCGATCAGCCGGCGCAGGGCCGGAAGCTGCGCCGGGCCGAGCAGTACAGTGCCCGCCATGCCGGACACACCGTGGCAAGGCGATGCCTGTTCGTTGGTCGACGAGTTTCGCGCGGGTCGTCGCTCGCCGTTGGAGGAGCTGCGGGCGACGTATGCGGCCATCGACGCCAGCGAGCTCAACGCGTTCTGCTACCTGCCTCGTGACCAGGCCGAGCGCGAAGCCACCTCCGCCGACGTCGGCAAGCCGTTCGGCGGTGTGCCGATCGGCGTCAAGGAGCTCGAATCGGTCGAAGGCTGGCCGGAGACCCACGGCTCGGTACCGCTGCGCGACAACGTCGCCACCTACACCAACGTCATGGTGCAGCGTCTCCGCGACCAGGGTGGAGCGGTGCTCGCCGGACAAACGACGTCCAGCGAGTTCGGCGGCGTCAACCTGACCCGCACCCTTCTCCACGGAGTGACGCGCAACCCCTGGCAACTCGATCGCACACCGGGCGGCAGCTCGGGTGGTGCGGCCGCGGCCGTTGGCGGCGGCCTGGTGTCGATCGCCACGGCGAGCGATGGCGGCGGGTCGATCCGCATCCCGGCCGGCTTCACCGGGCTGGTTGGGCTCAAGGCCACCTACGGACGGATCCCGCGTGGCCCGCGCCTCGAGTACGGCAACCTCACCAGCGTCGCCGGTTGCGTGTCTCGTTCCGTGCGCGACACGGCGCGCTGGTTCGACGTGTGCAACGGCCACGACTCGCGTGACCCATTGAGCCTGCAGCGCGTCAGCGGTTGGGAGGCCGGGCTCGGCACCCACTTCGACGAGGTGCGCGGAGCGCGCGTCGCCGTCGTCGCTGACTGGGGCAATGCCACGGTGTCGCCGGTGATGTGGGAGCTGCTCGAGGAAGCGGCGATCGCGTTGATCGACGATCACGCGATGAAGCGCTTCGACGGGCTCGACACGATGCTGCCGAAGATGGGCGCGGCATGGTCGATCAGCGGAATGATCAACATCGAGGCACTGCTCGGCGAGCGCTACCCGGCATGCGCCGACGACCTCACCCCGGAGATGCGCGACGCCCTGGCGATGACGCGCGGGTTGTACGGCTCCGAGGCGCGGGCCAAGATCGAGCGTCGCCGAGTCGAGCTGAACGAAGCGATGGCGCGGATCTTCGATCCGACAGACGGTGTCGACTTCGTCATCACCGCATCCAACCCCGACGTGGCGTTCGCCGCCGACGGTCCGCTGCCAGCCGCGTTCGGCGGCGTCGAGGCCGGCGCCCGGAACAACGGCAGGCTTACGTTCCCGGCAAACCTGTACGGATGCCCGGCGATCTCGATCCCGGCCGGCACCCTCGACGGTCTGCCGATCGGCCTGCAGGTGGTCGGTCGCCACTTCACCGAGGAGCTCCTCCTCGATCTGGCCTTGTCGGCCGAGCGCGCCCGGCCGTGGGCGCTGGTGGCGCCGGGATCGCCGCGTTGATCGGCGACTTCACGCCAGTCATCCGGTGACCGCAACCAAGTCGGCCCTCACGCCGTTCGACCGTCAGCAGCGGCTGATGGCGATCGGGCTGGTGCTCGGCGTGATGATGGTCGCCTTCGAGATCACGGCCGTCATCACCGCCTTGCCGACGATCGCCGACGAGCTCGGCGGCGACTCGCTCTACGGTGTTGCGTTGGCGTGCTACACGCTGGCCAATCTGGTCGCCTTGGTCGTCACCGGCGAGCTGACCGACCGCTTCGGACCGGCCAGGCCCTATCTCGCCAGCCTGCTCGTGTTCGCCGCTGGCCTCGTCGTCGCCGCCACCGCGCCGACGATGGTGCTCGTCGTGATCGGCCGCGCCATGCAAGGCGCCGGTGTCGGCGGCCTCACGCCGATCGCCTACGTGCTGGTCAAGCGGGCTTTTCCGCAGGACCGGCAGGCGACGATGTACGCGTATCTCTCCGCCGCGTGGGTCCTGCCGAGCCTCGTCGCCCCGTTGATCGCCGGGACGATCACCGACGGGCTCGGCTGGCGCTGGGTGTTCTGGCTGTTGCTGCCGCTCGTGCCCGTCGTGGCCGTGATGACCGTGCGGCCGATGCGCGCCTACCTGTCGGCCGGAACCGTGCCGCTGCGCCGCTCGCGAATCGCCGCCGCACTCTTCGCCGCCGCCGGCTTGGGTCTGTTCGTCACCGCGATCCAGTTCAAGCACCTGCTGCTCGCCATCGCCGGGGGTGTCGCCGGCTTGGCGATCGGTGTGCCCAGCCTGCTTCGCCTGTTCCCGACGGGCATCGGGCGTGCCGCTCGCGGTCTTCCCGCCATCGTGGCCTGCCGCGCTCTCGCCGCCGGAGCGTTCCTCGGGGCGGACAGTTTCATCCCTCTCGCCGCCGATCGCATCCACGGCGCTTCGCCGACCGTGCAGGGTTTCGTCATCATCGGCGGTGCGTTGGCATGGTCGAGCGGGCAGTGGGTGGTCGCCCACCGGCAGGGTGTTGACCCGCGACGCGCCGTCCGCTTCGGCTTCGCGGCGATTGCCGTCGGCATCTGCGCGATCATCCCCGTCGTCTCCTCGGCGTGGCCGCTGTGGGCGACGTTCTTCGGCTGGATGATCGCCGGCGTCGGCATCGGCGTGCTGTTCAACCCGACCAGCGTCACGGCGATGTCGCACGCGCGCGAGGGCGCCGAAGGGCTCGTCAGCAGCCAGGTCAACCTCGCCGATGCCGTCGGGTTCTCGACGATGACCGGCGTCGGTGGAGCGATGGTGGCCTTGGCCGAGCGAACGGAGCTGACACTGGCCGGAGGCCTTGCCATCAACTTCGCGGCGACGGTCGGCCTGGCCGTGCTCGGCGCGATCTGCGCCGGGCGCATCGCCGCCGCTACGGAGACTCCGGCGTGACCGTCAGCAACCAGAACGACAGATCGCCGGCCGGCTCGTCATCGATCGACACTTGCACGTCGACCTGGCCAGGGCGTGGGAACTGGATGCCGCTGAGGTCGATCACCTGCGGCACGTTGATCCCCTCACCGGGGTAGGCACCGCCGATCGCGTTGAGCTGCACGACGAGCTCGGCGTTGGCGATCACGCTGACGGTGTCTGGATACGTGAGGCGGACGTGG
>DATBKA010000404.1:0-5169 GCA_036556105.1 Ilumatobacteraceae bacterium
GCTCGACGACCGTTGCCGGCCACCTGTGCGACCTGTCGACCGGCGACGTGTTGGCGACCGCGGGGATGATGAACCCCCAGATCCGCTTCGGCGAAGATCTGATGAGCCGCGTGTCGTACGTGATGATGAACCCTGGCGGCGACAAGGAGCTGACGGCAACGATCCGCGCCGCCTTGAACGCGCTCATCGACGGCTTGCTGGCCGACGCCGATGCGCCGGCCGACGAGTTGCTCGACATCGTCATCGTCGGCAACCCGATCATGCACCACGTCGTGTTGGGAATCGACCCGACACCGCTCGGCCAGGCACCGTTCACGCTGGCCACCGCTGATCCGGTGCGCACCATCGCTGCCGACCTCGACCTGCACTTCCCCTCGGCGAGCGTGTTCGTCGGGCCGTGCATCGCCGGGCACGTCGGCGCCGACACGACGGCAGCGATGTTGTCGGAGGGCCCACATCGCAGCACCGAGTGGCAGTTGCTCGTCGACGTCGGCACCAATGCGGAGATCGTGCTCGGTTGCCGCGACCGGCAGTACGCGGCGTCGAGCCCCACCGGGCCGGCATTCGAGGGCGCGCAGATCTCGTGCGGCCAACGGGCAACAGCGGGAGCGATCGAGCGGGTCCGCATCGACCCCGGCACGTTGGCGCCGCGGTTCAAGGTCATCGGCTGTGAGCTGTGGAGTGACGAGCCCGGCTTCGCCGCGGCAACGGAATCGTTGTCGATCAGCGGCGTCTGCGGATCGGGGATCATCGAGGTTGTCGGCGAGATGTTCTTGGCGGGCGTGATCGATGCCGACGGCGTGGTACGCGAGGTGCCGGGCAATCCGCACGTCGTCGCCGACGAGCGCACGTTCCGTTACGTCCTCCACCGCGCCGGCGCTGTCGAACTGTCGATCACGCAGAACGACGTCCGCGCCATCCAACTCGCCAAGGCTGCCCTGCGCGCCGGGATCGATCTGTTGATGGAGCACGCCGGTGTCGGCACGCTCGGCGACGTTCGCCTCGCCGGGGCGTTCGGCGCGCACATCGATCCCGTGTACGCGCTGGTGCTCGGGCTGGTACCGGACGCGCCGGTTGCCGCGGTGCGCTCGGTCGGCAATGCCGCCGGGGCGGGCGCGGTACGCGCGTTGCTGTCGATGCAGGCGCGGCGCGAGCTTGAAGAAGCGGCGCGCCAGGTCGTCAAGATCGAGACGGCGACCGAGCCGCTATTCCAGGAGCTGTTCGTCGCGGCGATGGCGTTCCCGCACGCGACCGCTCCATCGGACCATCTGAGCACCATCGTCGCCCTCCCGGAACGGCGACCATCGGTCGACGCGACGGGCGGACGCCGCCGCCGCAGACAGGAGAACAGGTCATGACATCCACGGATCACGCCGAGCCCGCCGGTCGGCGCAGCGGCGGACGAGCCGGGCGGCAAGCGCTCCGCGCCTCGCACGTCGTCGAGGCCGACGCCTATCTGACGCGGACCATGAAGCCGTTCGAGATCGTCAGCGACGAAGGTTTGGCGATCCTCGAGCGCAACGCCGACACCATCCTGCAGGAGGTCGGCGTCGAGATCCGCGATTACCCGTCAGCCCTTCAGCTGTTCGCCGACGCGGGGGCTTCGGTCGAAGGCACACGGGTCCGCTTTCCCCGCGGCATGTGCCGCCAGATCGTGCAAGCGACCGCGCCTCGCGAGTACATCCAGCACGCCCGCAATCCACACCGCAGCGTGCGCATCGGTGGTGACGCCACCGTGTTCGCCCCGAACTACGGGTCACCGTTCGCCTACGACATCGACAACGGTCGCCGTTACGCAACCATCGAGGATTTCCGCAACTTCGTGAAGCTGACGTACCAGTCGCCGTACCTGCACCACAGCGGCGGAACGGTGTGCGAACCGGTCGACATCCCCGTCAGCAAGCGCCACCTCGACATGGTCTTCAGCCACCTGCGCTACAGCGACAAGCCGTTCATGGGCTCTGTCACCGCGGCCAGCCGGGCCCAGGATTCGGTCGACCTGGCGAGGATCGCCTTCGGCGGCGACCTCGCCGATCGAACGGTGATCACCAGCCTGATCAACGCCTCGTCCCCACTGGTGTGGGACGGCACGATGCTCGGATCGGCCGAGGTCTACGCCCGCAACAACCAAGCGTGCATCATCACGCCGTTCATCCTCGCCGGAGCGATGTCGCCGACCACCTCGGCGGGCGTGGCCGCGCAGACATTGGCGGAATCGCTGGCCGGCATGACCTTCACCCAGCTGATCCGGCCCGGCGCGCCGGTGATCTTCGGATCGTTCGCCTCGTCGATGTCGATGCAGACCGGGGCACCGACGTTCGGCACACCCGAACCGGCCATCGTGCTGTACACCATCGCCGCGCTGGCCCGTCGACTCGGTGTGCCGTTCCGCTCCGGCGGATCGCTGTCGGCCTCGAAGATCCCCGACGCGCAGGCGGCATACGAAAGCGCAGCCACGTTGCTGCCGACCGTGCTCGGCGGCACGAACTTCGTGCTCCACGCCGCCGGGTGGCAGGAAGGCGGGCTGTCGATCGGCTACGAGAAGTTCATGATGGACGAGGACCAGTGCGGGATGATGGCCACGTTCGTCAAAGGCCTCGATCTGTCCGACAACGGTCAGGCGATCGACGCCATCCGTGACAACGGTCCGGGCCAACACTTCCTCGGCACGGCGCACACCTTCGCCAACTTCGAGACGGCGTTCTATCGCAGCACCATCGCCGACAACTCCAGCTTCGAGCAATGGACCGAGGACGGAGCGACCGACGCCGCCAAGCGCGCCAACGTGCTGTGGAAGAAGCGGCTTGCCGAGTACGAGATGCCGCCGATGGACGAGGCGATCGTCGAGGAGCTGACCGAGTTCGTCGATCGCCGCAAGCAGGAGCTGCCCGATGAGTTCGCCTGACGCCCGCCGCCGGCTGATCGAGAACGCCCGCTACGAGGTGGTGCCGCTCAAGTCGCTGCACGACCAGATGCAGCACCTTCCGCCCGGATCATCGGTTTCGGTGACGTGCTCGCCCACGAAGGGCATCGACGCGACGCTGGAGTTGACCGCCGAGATCAACGGCCACGGCCATCAGGCGGTGCCGCACATCGCCGCCCGTCTCGTCACGGGCCGTGATCACGTCGAGAAGATCGCAGCCGCGTTGGACGAGCACGGCATCACCGAGATCTTCGTCGTCGGCGGCGACCCCGACCCCGTCGGCCCGTACAGCGACGGGCTGTCGCTGATGCGCGACCTGCTTCCGCAGTGCCACGCGGTGCGCACTGTCGGGTTCCCTGCCTACCCCGATCATCACTCGTTGATCCCTGACTCCGCCCTCGACGCAGCACTGCTCGACAAACAATCGCTGCTCGCTGAGCTCGGGCTACAGGCATTTGCCAGCACGCAGATGTGCTTCAACGCCAAGCGCATCGAGCAGTGGCTGGCCGATCAACGGGCGCGTGGCTTCACCGTGCCGGTCCATCTCGGCGTGCCAGGTGTCGTCGAGCGAGCGCGGCTGCTCTCGCTGGGCACTCGCCTCGGTATCGGGTCGTCGCTGCGCTACCTGCGCAAGAACAGCGGAGCGATCCTGAGGATCTTCTCGCCGAAGGCGTACGACCCGAGCAAGCTGATCAATCCGCTCTCGCGCCGCGCCGACGAGTTGCAGATCGTCGGCCTGCACCTGTTCACGTTCAACTCGATCGAGTCCACCGCCGCCTGGCAACGCAAAGCCCTCGCCTGACGCGCCCGCCGGGAAGTCCGGCCGCACGCTTGTGTTGTGGAAGCCAGGGGCCGGACTTCGGCTAATCGAAGGTGGCGGAGGCGCTGGCCGTCCGCGCCAGCCGGTCCTCGTCGAGCTCGATGCCGAGGCCGGAGGCCTCACTGAGCGTGACCCAGCCCTGCGCTGCTTCGATCGGCGCGACGAGCGGATAGTCGCGCCGATCGACCGACCACTCCGGTGGGTCGACCGGGAACTCCAGCCATTGCGAGCCCTCGAACCCTGCGGTGCCTGCGGTGAGGTGCATGTTGGCGAGCAGCCCGATGCCGTTGCCCCACGTGTGCGGCGTGAACAGCTTGCCGGCGGCGACGACGTGCCTGGCGAGCACCGACAGCCCGGAGATGCCCTGCGTGCATACGCAGTCGGGCTGGAAGACGTCGAGGCAGTCACGGCCGAGGAGCTCGCCGAACTCGTACGGCTCGCGGGTCATCTCGCCGCCGGCGATCTTCACGCCGACGCGGTTGCGCAGCTCGGTGTACCCGGCGTAGTCGCCGCGGTGCAGCGGCTCTTCGACCCAGTAAACACCGAGCTCCTCGAGCCGCCGGCTGACCGATGTCGCCAGCTCCAGATCCCACGGTCGGGCCGTGTCCCACGGCATTCGCCACGCTTGGTTGCAATCGACCATCAACGTCAGTCGCTCGCCGAGCGCGTCACGCACCGCGGCGATCACGGCGATGTCGTCGTCCACCGACGGCCGGCCGAAGCGGATCTTCAACGCTTCGAAGCCGGCGTCGACGACGCGCCGCGCCCTGTCGACCATTTCGTCGACGGGGCGGCGCACGCCGCTCGACGCGTACACGCGCAGTCGTGGCGAGCTGCCACCGAGCATCTTCCACACCGGCTGTTCGGCGCGCTTGCCGGCGAGGTCCCACAAGGCGAGGTCCAGCGGCCACGGCCGCCCGGCGTGGAACTCGACGTTGGCCAGCACCGCTGCGTGGCGAGCCAAGTCGCCGGCCGGTTGGCCGACGAAGTAGCGGGCGTAGTCGCCGAACCCGTACATCACGTCGCCGGATCCGACACCCTCCACCCCGTCGCTGTCGCGCACGCGCACGATGGTCACGGGGAACTTCGTGCGCGGCTGCGGATCCCATGATGCAGGGAACGGCGGATCGAGCGGAAGCTGATGGTGTGTGACCTCGATGGCGACGATGTCGCTCATGGAAGGAGACGTTGCCACACGTCGACGGTGCGCGTGGCCAGCATCCGGCGATCGTCGTCGTCGACGGCGCGGGCGTTGTTGTGCAGCATCGGCTGGTTCTCCACGGCGATCATCGTCGCGGCGATGTCATCGATCACCGGTTCGAAGTCGAGCCGGCGCGCAGCGCGACCCAGACCCACGTCGACGCACAGCGATCGGTACGTCGTCGGCACGAGGTCGACAGAGCAGCCGAGCGCCACCGCGGCGTCG
>DATBKA010000405.1:0-4055 GCA_036556105.1 Ilumatobacteraceae bacterium
CTGGGTCGACGATCCCGACACCCGCGTCCGGGTCGCCCACACGGCGCGAGAGGACCTGCGTGGTGTGGTTCGAGTGGCCCGCGCCTTCGTGCGCGGCGAAGGCAAGGTCGATCTCGGGCCGTTCCATCGCGCCCCGATCTCCGACGACATGGGTCGCCAGTTCGTCAGCTTCGCCGCCGTCGGCACGGTCAGCACGGCGGTGTCGTTGCTGATCTTCCTGATCCTGCAGCGCGAGATCCATCCGCTGTGGGCCAACGTCGGCGCGTTGTTGGGGACCTCGCTCGCCAACGCCTGGGCCAATCGTCGCTTCACGTTCGGGCACCGCAGTCGCGTCGACCGTGGCCGGCACTACCTGGGTGCCGCGCTGATGTTGGCGACCGCGTTGATCGTGTCGAGCTCGCTGCTCGCGCTGGTGCTGTGGCGTGACGGGGGACTGGTCGCCCAATGCCTGGCGCTGGCGGCCTCGTCGGTGGTGACGGCGATCGGACGGTTCGCCCTGCTGCGTTCATGGGTGTTCCGTGACCCGCCGGCGCAAGTCTCCGGCGACACGGTCGTGACACGGTCCTGACGTTGACCGGACCGCCCGGATGTCTGTGTTCCAGTCGTACGACCAGTAGTAGTATTGCGGTATGAAAGTGAGCGTGAGCCTGCCGGACGACGACGTCGAGTTTCTCGACGCCTACGCCGATCGTGAGGGGTTCGCATCTCGCTCCGCCGTGTTGCACAAGGCCGTGCGGCTGTTGCGGGCCTCCGAGCTCGGTGCGGCCTACGAAGATGCGTGGGCGGCCTGGGATGCGACTGATGACAGTGTGCTGTGGGAGTCCACGGCGGGCGACGGCTCGTCCTGATGCGCCGCGGTGAGATCCGCCTCGTCGACCTCGATCCCGGTCGTGGTGCGGAGGCGAACAAGCAGCGTCCAGCCGTGATCGTCAGCAACGACGGAGCGAACAGCACCGCGCAGCGTCTTGGACGCGGAGTGATCACCGTCGTGCCGGTCACGTCCAACGTTGCCCGGGTCTACCCCTTCCAGGTGGTTTTGCCCTCCGCCGACACCGGTCTCGCCGTCGACTCGAAGGCGCAAGCGGAACAAGTGCGGTCGATCGCTGTCGAGCGTGTCGGCGCACGGGTCGGCCTGTTGCCCGCCGAACTGCAGGCTGCCCTTGATGAAGCCCTGCGCCTTCACCTCGCGCTCTGAGCGAAGGATGTCAGCTGAGCCGAGCATCTGCATCACCATCCCGTTCCACTCGAACGTCGGCTATCTCGACGAGGCTCTGCGCTCGCTCGTCGCTCAATCCGACCCCGACTGGACAGCGATCGTCGTCGACGATGCCGGCCCGCTGCCCGCCGCCGCCACCGTCGACGCGCTAGCTGACCCCCGCCTTCGTTGCCTGCGCAACCCGGTGAACCTTGGCGTAGCGGGGAACTTCAACCGCTGTCTCGAGGTCGGCGGCGAGGTCGCAGATGTCGTCGTGGTCCTTCATGCGGACGACGTGTTGGAGCCGGGCTTCGTCGCCACCATCCGGAGGGCTCACCGACGGTTCCTCGAGGCGGCGATCGTCGCCACACGAGTGACAGTCATCGACTCCGCTGGGGACCCGGTGCGTACTCTGGGCGACTCGGCGAAACGACGGATGTGGCCGCGTCACCTGCCGTTCACGTTAAGGGGTGATCGCGGGCTGGCACGATTGGTCAGCGGCCAGTTCCTCTATTGCCCGGCGGCGTCGTACCGAGTCGACAAGTTGCCGGCCTTGCGCTTCGATTCGCGGTGGCAGCAGGTGATGGACCTCGATCTGTTCGCCAGAATCCTGCTCGCGGATGAGGCGGTGGTGCTCGTGCCCGATCGCGTCTACCGCTATCGCCGGCACGCCGACTCGATGTCGGCACGAAACACGCGTGCTGGGCTGCGCCATCGCGAGGAGGTCGCCGTGACCGAGGAGATCGTCGCCGCCGCTCGCCGACGTCGTTGGCGACGAACGGTCCTCGCCGGCCGTCTCCGCGTGACCGTCCGCGTGAATGCCGCGCTGGCCAGGCTCGATGTCACCCGTTCGAGGACGTGACTGGTCGCCTTCGTGCCCCGGGGCTAGGTTCGCTGCCCAATGCGCCGAGCAGTGTTCGTTGCACTCCTTCTGGCGACGTCTCTGGCCACGGGCGGGTTACCTCAGCCGTTCGCCACGCCGGTCTCCGCGGCCGGACCCGTGGGGTCGGTCTCGTGCGGTGCGAGTCCGGTTGGTACGCCCTCCACCGCGGGTGCAGTCACCGGATTCAACGCGCTTCGGCCCGAGCGGCTGATCGACACGCGTGACGGCACAGGAGGCGCTTCCGGACCGCTGAGCGCGGGATGCACGCTGCGCATCGACACAGCGCAGGTCGCCTCGATCCCGATGTCGGCGAACGCGCTGTCGCTCTCGGTCACCGCAACCGACGGCATCACACTGGGATATCTCACTGTCTATCCGTGCGGCGGGCTCCGGCCAGGTACATCGAACGTCAACTTGCGGGTCGGCGTCGCCGCACCGAACAACGTCGTCGCCGCCTTGGATTCGTCTCGCGCGGTCTGCATCTTTGCTTCGGCATCGACGCATGTTGTCGTCGATCTGTTCGGGTGGTTCGGCGCGGCGGGCATGCGTTACACCGACATCGCGCCGATGCGCGCCTATGACACGAGGTTCGGGCCGCGGCCCGATCCCGGCAGCGGCCGCATCGCGGCCAACACGCCGGTCACGCTGCCGCTCGCCGGTTCTTGGGTCCCCGATGGGGCGGAGGCCGTGCTGGTCAACCTCACCGTCGCCGACTCGCTGAGCGATGGGTTCCTCGTTGCGTATCCGTGCGGCACGGACCCGCCGTTGGCGTCGAACGTCAACTTCAAGCGCGGCGAGCCACGGGCCGGGGCGGCGATGGTCGGCTTGGGCGGCGGCTCGTTGTGCCTGCTCAGCAACGCCGACACGAACATGATCGTGGATGTCAGCGGCTACTTCGCAACTGCGACCTTCGGCCCGACGAACACCATGCAACCGCTCGGTGGTTCGCGCATCGTCGACTCGCGAGATGGCACAGGTGGGTGGTCGACGCCGATGGCCGCCAACGAAGTGCGCGCCTTCGACCCAACGCCGGGGACGGGTGGTGAGAACGTGTACGGCGCGGTGCTCAACGTGATCGCGACCGAGCCTGTGCGCGACGGTCACCTGCGCGTGTTCCCGTGCGGCACCGGCACGCCGCCGCTCGTGTCGTCGCTCAACTTCGCCGGCAGCGGCGAGGCCACGAACCTGGTGACCGTTGCCGCCGGCCACGACGGCATGATCTGCGTCTTCGCCGACGCGCAGACGGAGGTGGTCATCGACGAGTTCGGGGTGTTGCAGTCGCCGGGACTGGCCAAGAAGCTGGCCATCACCGGCGCCACGCCGTTCCCCACCTTCGATCCCGCCGCTCAGGACTACGCGATGATCTGCCCCACAGGTGGTGGGGACGTCGGCATCGATGCGCAGGGCACGCCGTTGGTCGACGTGACCATCGACGGGGCGGTGACGACGGGCCCAGCGTCACGGCACATCGCCATCGACTCGTACGTCACGGTGCGGTTCCGTCGCGGTGCCGAACTCGCGGAGTACACGCTGCGATGCCTTCCACCGGACTTCCCGCCGTACACGGTCGATCGACCGGGGTCGCCGCAACCGGGGTGGTACCTGGGCACGCTGGGGTGGTCGGTCAACCCGGGGATCGGCAAGTTCGTCGTGATCCTCGACAACCACGGAGCACCGGTCTGGTACAAGCGCACCGAGCAACCGGTCATCGACGTCAAGCCGTGGACAAACGGCAACTTGGCTTGGACGCCGCTGCTCGGCACGGCGTACGGAGTCAATCCGGCGCGCGGGTATCGCATCACTGCGCTGAACGGGGCGCTCGTGGACGAACTGACCACGGACACGACGCCGACCGATCATCACGATCTTGTCGAGACCCCGAGCGGTGGGTACGCGCTGATCACTTATCCACGCCGCAATAATGTCAACCTTCAATCTGCGCTGGGTGCGTCCTACTTCACGGACGAGACCGTCGTC
>DATBKA010000406.1:0-6489 GCA_036556105.1 Ilumatobacteraceae bacterium
GACGACCGCGACCGCATTGCTCGCGAGCTCCATGACAGCGTCATCCAGCGGCTGTTCGCGGCCGGGTTGCACCTCCAGGCGTCGACGGATCGCCCCGACACCACGGAGCGTGTTTCCGGTGTGGTCGACGAGATCGACGAGGCGATCCGCGAGATCCGGGGCGTGATCTTCACCCTGCAGCGACCGTCGCATCTCGACAGCGGGCTGGCCGAGGCCCTGCGCTCGAGCGTCGGCGAAGCGTCGCGCGTCCTCGGCCATCGCCCGACGCTGCGGGTGATGGGTGTGCTCAGCAGCGTGTCCGAGGAGTTGAGCGCCGAGCTGGTGACCGTGCTGCGCGAGTCGCTGATGAACGTTGCCAAGCACGCCAGGGCCACCAAGACCGAGGTGTCCATCGATGTCGGCAACGAGGCGGTCACGCTGGTCGTCGCCGACGACGGCGTCGGTCTCAGCGAGGACCCAGGTCAGAGCGGAGGTCTCGGAGTGCGCAACATCACCGAACGCGCTACTCGTCTCGGTGGTTCGGCGACGTTCTCGCTCCGCAGTCCCGGAGGCACCGAGGTTCGCTGGACCGTCCCCCGCACGTAGCGATCCGAGTGTTTCGAGGTGGACTGGGTGCCTTGAAACACTCGGTCAGTGTTCGGTCTTGGCCTTGACTGCGAAGACGGCGGCCTCGGTGCGTCGTGTCATGCCCAACTTCATCAGGATGGACGACATGTAGTTCTTGACGGTCTTCTCGGCCCGGTTGACCTTGTTGGCGATCTGCCGGTTGGTGAGGCCTTCGGCGACATAGTCGAGGATCGTCCGTTCCAGATCGGTCAACGCCGCCAGGCGAGGATCCTGGTCCTGCTGCGGATGACGCAGGCGATCGAGCAGCTGCCCGGTGACAGCCGGATCGATCAGCGACTCACCGCGAGCGACGCGGTGCACGGCCGAGACCAGATCGTTTCCACGGATCTGCTTCAACACGTAGCCGGCGGCTCCGGCCATGACGGACTGGAACAGTGCCTCCTCGTCGGAGAACGACGTCAGCATCAGGCAGACGAGGTCGGGCCGCATGCTGCGCACGTCGCGACAAACCTCGACCCCGTTGCCGTCGGGAAGTTGCACGTCGAGGATCGCCACCTGCGGACGGGTGGCGCGGATGCGCGTGACGGCGTCGGCACAGGTGCCGGCCTCGCCGACGACTTCGATGGTGCCATCGGCTTCGAGCAGTTGACGCACACCTTCGCGAACCAGCTCGTGGTCGTCGAGAAGGAACACGGTGACCTTCTCGGCCCGGTTGTCGGATGTCTCGTCCATGGCCCCAATCGGACCACATATCGGGGCGAATACCAAGGACCAAAGTCCTTGATCCAGGCGGGCACTTCGGCCGGGACCCTGTTCGTTGCCTGGAACACTGTCACTTCGTGGCGCTCACCGGTTCTCATTGACACGCATGATGGGTACCACTCCGACCGAAGGGACCGGAATGACCGGCTGGCGATGAGTTTCACGGAGCAATGGAGTCCTAACGATCATGAAAACGACAAACCTTGGTGAAGGCGACGGGCTGCCCACGATCGACTGGTCCCAAGTCGAAACGCAGCTCTCCGACCTTCTGACCCACGACGACCCGCGCTCGCCGAACCGCGCCACGTTTTGGCTGACCACGCTCAACGCCGACGGAAGCCCGCACGTGACGAGTGTGGGTGCGCTCTGGCATGCCGGTTCATGCTGGTTCCAGACCGCCGACCGCACGCGCAAGGCGAAGAACGTTGCACGCGATCCCCGCTGCACGATCAGTGTCGCCACCAAAGGCTTCGACGTGATGGTCGCCGGCGACGCAAGGCGCGTGACCGACCCGAAGATCGTCGCCCAGATCGCCGCCTTGTGGGCGAGAAGCGGATGGCCTGCGCAGCCCGACGACGCGGGAACCGGCATCACCGCACCGTTCAACGCACCGACGCTCGGACCACCGCCGTGGTACATCTACGAAATCAAGCCGCGCACCGCAACCGCAGTCGGTACCGCCGACGACACACCAGGCTCGACGCGTTGGCGGTTCTGAACGCCGCGGCGATCGGCCGAGGTCGCTCCCTCAGCCCTCGGAGAGCGTCGGGCAGCTTGCGCCGCCGATCTCGACGATCGCACACCAACTCTTCGCCGAGACCTTCCACACGCCGCCGATCTCGACGGCGTGGCTCTGCAAGCCGACCATCGCCGGGAGTCCACCGACGAACATGTCATGGACCACGCCAGCGCATGGCGCCACCTCACCCGCGGTGGCGCAGTCACCGTCGGACAGCATCGTGACGGAGGTGACGGCCGTCGTCAGCTGCTGGAACTGAGGGTCAGCGGCGGCATCGACGATCATCTGGCGGAGCTGCTCGCCATGTTCGAGCACGGCGACCTTGCGATCGATGTCGGGATCGACACCGTCGAAGAAGGTGGTGAACGCAGCGGTGATCTCGGCGTCGGCGTCCGTCGGCGGTCCGTCCGTCGTTGATGCCAAAGAGGGCTCGGGGGCTGCGGACGTCGACGTCGGGGCGACGGTCTCCTCGACCGGCGCGGCGGAGGTCGTCGTCGCGCCGCCGACCGTGGTGGCTGCGTCGGAGGTCTTCGACTCGCTGCACGAAGAGACCGATGCGGCCACGACGAGGGCGGCGACGACGCCGCTGGTCACACGTCGAGCGCTCACGGTTGGACCTCGGCGACCTCTGCCTCCAGGCGACCATCACGGAGCCGTACCGTGCGGTCGGCGGTCTCCGCGGCACGGGTGTCGTGTGTGACCATCAGGATCGTCATGTTGCGTTCCATTCGTAGGGTCTGCAGGAAGCCGAGCACCCCGTCGGCGGAATCACTGTCGAGGCTGCCGGTTGGCTCGTCGGCCAGCAGCAGCGGAGGATCGTTGGCGAGGGCGCGGGCGATGGCCACGCGCTGGCGCTCGCCACCGGAAAGCTGCGCCGGTCGGCTGGTGACGCGCTCCGCCAGGCCGACTTCGCCGAGCAAGGTGGCGGCGCGCTCCCGTTGAGCACGACGTTTGACCCCGGTGCCCATCATCGCGATCTCGACGTTCTGCAGCGCGGTGAGGTTGGGCAACAGGTTGTGGAGCTGAAACACCAACCCGACCGATTGGCGGCGGTAGCGGTCCCGTGCCCCCGAGTCGGCCGGCAGCGGTTGCCCGTGAACGGCGATCGAGCCACTGGTCGGCTGATCGAGCGCGGCGAGCAGGTGGATCAACGTCGACTTGCCGCAGCCCGACGGACCGGTGACGGCCACGAACTCGCCGC
This sequence comes from Ilumatobacteraceae bacterium, assembly GCA_036556105.1. Taxonomy (GTDB): domain Bacteria; phylum Actinomycetota; class Acidimicrobiia; order Acidimicrobiales; family Ilumatobacteraceae; genus JAENVT01. The sequence continues at coordinate 3,270 of DATBKA010000406.1, forward strand.
GGTCGACGACGAGGTCGAGCCCGGTGAGGGCGCGGATCCTGCCCCGGTCGAACTCCTTGACGAGCGCGGTGACGACGACGGCGTGCTCACTCATGGCGCATCGCTTCGAGAGGTTCGCGGCGAGCGGCGCGCAGCGCCGGGTACAGCGCGCCGAGCAACGTCATCAACGCGGCGAAGCCGAGGGCCCGCCAGAACACTCCGGCACTGAACGTCGGCGTGAAGATCCCCACCAGATCAGGAAGGCGCGCCAAAAGGCGCACGGCGATGAAACCCAGGGCGACACCGACCACCGCCCCGATCAGGCAGACCATCGCCGCCTCGCCGAGCACCAGAGCGACGATGCGTTTGCGGCTCCAGCCGACGGCGCGCAGCACGCCGAACTCACGGGTGCGTTCGAAGAACGACAACAACGTCGTGTTCATGACACCGACAGCGCCGATGGTGAGGGCCAGCACGCTGCCGCCGAGGTTGGCGGCGTTGATGAGCACGAGGTTGCGGTCGACCCGCCCGAAATCGGTTTGCGTCTTCACTGTGGCAACCTGCGGAAGGTCGGACTCGATGCGCGCCCGCACGGCCTCGATGTCGGCGCCCGGCACCACTCGTACGAACAGCAGGGTGACCGTGCCGGGTTGTCGCTCCTCGGCTTGCAGCGCCGTCAACGGCATCATCGACGCCTTGTCACCGAACACCTGCCCCGTCGAGAACAATCCGGTGATCGTGTAGGTGCGGTCCTCCATCTGCATCGAGTCGCCCGGTTTCAGGCCGAGGTCGGAGGCGGCTCGGTACCCGAGCATGATCTCGTCCTGCGCGTCCGTTGCGTAGGCGCGGCCTTCGACGACGTTGACCCCGAACTCGGTGAGGCTCTCGGCGGGCACGCCGATCTTCAAGAACAGAGGGTGGTCGGAGTCGAGCTTGATCGGCGAGACGAGCACGCCGATCGCGCTCTCGACCTCGGGCAGCGAACGGACGTGGTCGAGGTCGGTCGTATCGACCGCGCTGTACAACAGGTCGGATACACCCTCTTGGGCGACACTGAAGTCGGCGCGGCCGATGCGCAGGACCGACAGCGCCGTCTGGCGCAGGCTGGAGGTCAGCACACCGAGGGCGACGATCGTCAGGATGCCGATCGCCACGGCGGTGCCGGTGAGAATCGATCGAGCCTTGCGCGCCCCCAGGTTCTGCCTGATCAGGTCGACAAGGTTCACGGGACCCATCTTGACCGACGGAGGATCGCCTACAGGCGGACCCTGGCGACGCGTCGACCGCCACACGTGACGTGCCGGCGTCCTCACGACCCGCGGCGGAAACGGCTAGAGGGGCAGGTCCGGCGGGACGTTCTGCCCTATTGATCTGCGTCAGATTCAGGTGTGCTGTCTGTGCACAACCTCAACTTGCAGCACGTCCGCACGGAACAGGGGCACCAGCAATGGAACGCCAGACTCAGATAGGGGTCCTGGTCGTCGATGCGCATCACATCGTCGCCCAGGGGCTCGCCCTCGTCATCAACAGTGAGCCGACCATGCGCGTCCTGGGCACGGCCGGGAGCATCCGCGAGGCCGTCGACCTGTGCAATGGTCATCGTCCTCTCGTGGTGTTGATGGACATCGGCCTCCCCGACGGTGATGCGATGGCCGCGATCACGCGCATCCGCACCGCTTCTCCTTCGACAAAGATCGTCATCGTCACCGGCTCCACAGACGACACCGCGCTCGGAATCGCCGTCGACACCGGTTGCGCCGGCTACGTGCACAAGACGGCCAGCACCGACGACCTGCTCTGTGCGGTCGCGACGGTGGCCGAAGGTCGCGCCTACTTCCCTCCGGCGGCGTTGGCCCGACTGCTGTTCGAGCGGCGCTCGGCTCCACATGGTGCCCACACGGTGTCGGATCGCGAGCGTGAGGTGCTGCAGTTGCTGGCCGACGGACGCACCGTCGCCGACATCGCCAACGTCATGGGGCTCTCTGCGCACACCGTGCGCAACCACATTCGCCGGGCGATGAAGCACCTCGGCGTGCACACCCGGTTGGATGCGGTGGTGGCAGCCGCTCGCGCCGGGCTCTTGTCGGTCGAGATGCCGAAGTCGAAGCGCTCAGTCGCCTGCTGAGCACAACCTGGCGCGCCGTCCGTGTCGCAAGACGAGCTCAGCTGCTGACGCGCTCTTCGACGAGGTGCTCGATCATTGCGTCGTTGCCGGGGAACAGCATCGTCACGTGACCCGAGTCGTCCCACCGCACCAAGAATGGTGCCGTCGAGTCAGGACCGCGTGCCTCCAGCACTTCGCCTTTCCGATCCCGCTCGCCGATGTGGTGGCCTTTCACCACGACCTGATCTCCTGGATGCGCTTGCATGGCAACACCTCCGTGCGTCTGCGCTCAGTGTGCGCCGGACTGTCGGCGGCGGTCAGGGTATGAAGGTCCGTGTCAGGCGGGGACGTTCGGCCTGGGCGCGGTTGGCGCGCAGTGGATCAGCGTTCAGACAGCAAGCTCTTCGCGCAAGCGCGCCACTTTGATGGTGCGCACCAGGTCGGTGGGGGTGACCAGCCCGACGACGTGGTCCTTGCCCTCGACGACGACGATGCGTCGCTCGTTGCTCGGCATGCGATCGAGCACGTCGAGCAGCAGTTCGTCGGCATGCGCGGTGACCAGCTCCGAAACGGGTGTGGCGATGTCGGAGGTGGTGCGCATCCGCCACTCGCCGGGCGCAACGCGACGGAGGTGATCGGGTGTGATCAACCCCGTCAGGTGACCGTCGCGAACGACGGGCACCGTCGAGCCGTGGATCTTGGGCAACATGCAGCCGACGAGCGTGTCGAGCGCCATCATCTCCGGCACCATCGCCGGGTTGGCCGTCATCACGTCCCCAACCGTGACGTTGTCGAGCACATGGCGGGTCTCGATGTCGGCAAACTCGGCACGTGCCGCGCTGGACAGGAACCAGCCGAGGAACGCCAGCCAGACACCGGTTCCGGCGACACCGAAGAACACCAGCACGACACCGACGGCGATCAGCCCGTGGGCCACGATCACTCCAGCTCGCGCCGCCTCCTGGCGAGCCCGCACCGGTGACCCGTGCTTGCTCCAGCGCCACGCGGCGAAGACGCGCCCGCCGTCGAGCGGCGCGCCCGGCAGCATGTTGAACAGCGCCAACAAGATGTTGGTCGAACCGAGCCAGGCCAGCGCCGCAGTGGCGAGCCCGGCTCCGGTGATCGACCACACGACGG
>DATBKA010000407.1:0-1844 GCA_036556105.1 Ilumatobacteraceae bacterium
GCGCGTCGACTACTCGGGCCGTTCGGTCATCGTGTCGGGTCCCCAGCTGAAGCTGCACCAGTGCGGTCTGCCCAAGCTGATGGCCCTCGAACTGTTCAAGCCGTTCGTGATGAAGCGCCTCGTCGACCTCGAGCTGTCGCAGAACATCAAGTCGGCCAAGCGCATGGTCGAGCGGCGCCGCCCCCAGGTGTGGGACGTGCTCGAAGACGTCATCAAGGAGCACCCGGTCCTCCTCAACCGCGCTCCCACGCTGCACCGCCTCGGCATCCAGGCGTTCGAGCCGGTGCTCGTCGAGGGCAAGGCGCTGCAGATCCACCCGCTCGTGTGCACGGCCTTCAACGCCGACTTCGACGGCGACCAGATGGCTATCCACGTGCCGCTGTCCGCCGAGGCACAGGCCGAGGCCCGCGTGCTGATGCTCAGCGCCAACAACATCCTCTCCCCGGCGTCGGGTCGCCCGATCGTCACCCCGTCGCAGGACCTGATCATCGGCGGCTACTACCTCAGCGAGCAGATGGACGGTGGCAAGGGTGCCGGACGCGTCTTCCGCCACACGTGGGAGGTGCTGCGCGCTCTCGACGAAGGCGCGCTCGACCTGCACGCTCTGATCACCCTGCGCCGCCCGGCCGAGAACGGTCGGGTGGCCGACACGTTCGAGACCACCGCCGGTCGGCTCCTCTTCGAAGAGGCGTTGCCCGCCGACTACACGGAGCGCTTCGGCCACATCGATCATCTCGTCAAGAAGAAGGAGATGGGTGTCATCGTCGAGCGGCTCAGCGACAACTACAACAAGTCGACCGTCGCCGCCTCCCTCGACGCGCTGAAGAACGTGTGCTACCGGTACGCGTCGCAGAGCGGTCTGACCGTGTCGATCGACGACGTCAAGACGCCGAAGGCCAAGAAGTCGCTGCTCGACGATTACGAGGCACGTGCCGACAAGGTCGAGAACCAGTTCCGTCGCGGCATCATCACCGACGGCGAGCGCCGTCAGCAGGAGGTGCGCATCTGGACCGATGCCACCGCCAAGGTGCAAGAGGCGATGGAAGCGGAGTTCAAGGCGCAGCGCTTCAACCCGATCGACATGATGGTCGGCTCGGGTGCCCGCGGCAACATGACCCAGATGCGTCAGATCGCCGGCATGCGTGGCCTCGTCGCCAACCCGCGCGGCGACATGATCCCGCGTCCGATCAAGAAGAACTTCCGTGAGGGCCTGGAGACGTTGGAGTACTTCATCGCCACGCCGGGAGCTCGCAAGGGCTTGGTCGACACCGCACTGCGCACCGCCGACTCCGGCTATCTGACCCGCCGTCTCGTCGACGTCGCCCAGGAGCTGATCGTTCGTGAGGCCGACTGCGGCACCACGCTCGGTCTGTGGCTGGAGAACGTCGCCCCCGACACGGCCAACAAGCGTGCCTACTTGGAGACCAAGCTGTTCGGACGCACGCTGTCGCAAGACGTCACGCTCAGCGACGGCACCGTCGTGCCGCGCAACACCCTCGTCGGCGATGTCGAGATGGCCGCGTTGCGCGACGATCCTGCTGTCAACCGTGTTCGCGTCCGCTCCGTGCTCACGTGCGACGCCGAGCTCGGCGTGTGCGCGCTGTGCTACGGCCGGTCGCTGGCCACGGGCAAGGCGATCGAGCTCGGCGAGGCGGTCGGTGTCATCGCTGCCCAGTCGATCGGCGAGCCCGGCACGCAGCTGACCATGCGTACGTTCCACACGGGTGGCGTCGCCGGCAAGGACATCGCCGGTGGTCTGCCGCGCGTCGTCGAGCTGTTCGAAGCGCGCACACCGCGTGGTTCGGCCCGCCTGGCCCGCGCCAGTGGCGTCGTGCGCATCGGCG
>DATBKA010000408.1:0-5235 GCA_036556105.1 Ilumatobacteraceae bacterium
CTGCGCATGAACCACAACTTCATCCGTCCGGGTGGCGTCGCGGCCGACCTCCCGAAGGGCTGGCGCGACGACGTGCTGCGCTTGCTCGAACTGATTCCACCGCGGCTCGAGGAGTACGACACGTTGATGACGGGTCAGCCGATCTGGCGGGAGCGGCTCCAAGGAGTCGGCGTCATCACCGCCCAGGAAGCCGTCGCTCTCGGCGCCACCGGACCGATCCTGCGCAGCACCGGCCTTGCTTGGGACCTGCGACGCGACATGCCGTACCTGCACTATCCAGATGTCGAGTTCGACGTCGTCGTCGGCTCCTACGGCGACGCCTTCGATCGGTACGCCATCCGCCTCAACGAGGTTCGCGAGAGCATGAGGATCGTCCGTCAGATCCTCGATCGCATGCCAGGGGGCGACTACCGCATCCAGGACAAGAAGGTCACGCCGCCACCACGTGCACGCATCGACGAGTCGATGGAGGCGTTGATCCACCACTTCAAGATCTTCACGGAAGGGTTCAAGGTGCCCGAGGGTGAGGTCTACGTCGCCATCGAGAGCCCCCGCGGCGAGATCGGCTGCTACATCGCCAGCGACGGCTCGGCGACGCCGTATCGCATGCATGTTCGTGGTCCGAGCTTCGTCAACATCCAATGCATGCCGCACATGTTGCGCGGCGGATTGATCGCCGACGCTGTTGCGGTCATCTCCTCGGTCGACCCGGTCCTCGGCGAGGTGGATAGGTGATGGGGCGTTTGAACGAAGCCAATGTGGTGCTGGCCAAGGAGATCATCGGCCGCTATCCGAAGCCACGCTCGGCAACCATCCCGCTGCTGCACCTCGCTCAGCAACAAGACGGCTACGTCACCGACGCGGCGATGAAGCACATCGGCGAGCTGGTCGGGGCCACCTCGGCGGAAGTGCTCGGCACGGCCACCTTCTACGAGATGTTCAAGTTCGAGCCGGTCGGCAAGTACCTCATCAACATCTGCGGCACGATGTCGTGCGCGTTGTTGGGAGCCGATCAGCTGATGCACCACGCCGAGCAACGCCTCGGCATCAAGGCCGGCAGCACCACGCCGGACGGCATGTTCACGCTCGAGCACGCCGAGTGCCAGGCGGCCTGCACCGAAGCACCGTGCCTGCAGGTCAACTACCGGTACCGCTATCGCGTCACCCCGAGCGATCTCGACGCCCTGATCGACGACCTCAGCAGTGGACGCCTCGACGGTGAGGTGCCGCCGCATGGCACCGTGGCCCGCGTCCGCCAGCACATCCCCTCGGAGCGCGCCGTCGGCGCGGTGCCTCCCGATGCGGTCAGCGGCCCGCCGGCCTGGGTTCCCGCGCCGGCAGAGGCGAAGCCATGAACGGGGCCACCTACCCGCACGCGCCGGGCTTCGTCGCCGGTGACCGGCCGCGGATCGTGACTGGCAGGTTCGAGTACGACGACGCCCACACGCTGCAGCGGTTCCTCGCCACCGGCGGCTACCAGGGGCTGCAAGCGGCATTGTCACGCGCGCCAACGGAGGTCCACGACGAGGTCAAGAACGCCACCGTCCTCGGCCGCGGTGGGGCCGGCTTTCCCGCCGGAGTGAAGTGGGGGCTCACGCCGCAAGGGGTGTGGCCGCGGTATCTCGTCGTCAACGGCGACGAGAGCGAACCCGGCACGTACAAGGACCGCTTGTTGATGGAGCTCGACCCGCATCAGCTCATCGAGGGGTGCCTCATCGCCTGCTATGCCGCCGGCTTGTCGCAGTGCTTTTTCTACATCCGCGGCGAGATGGCGCTGGCCCAAGAGCGGGTCGCCACGGCGTTGAACGATGCCTATGCGGCGGGGTACGTCGGGAAGAACATCCTCGGCTCGGAGTTCAGCGTCGACATCGTGTTGCACTGGGGCGCGGGCGCGTATGTGGTCGGCGAGGAGACAGCGCTCATCGAGAGCCTCGAGGGCAACCGTGGCATGCCGCGGTTGAAGCCGCCGTACTTTCCCGCGGCCATCGGCCTGTACGGGCAACCGACGATCGTCAACAACGTCGAGACCTTGGCCAACCTGCCGTGGCTGATGCTCAACGGCGCCGCGGCGTACACGGCGATCGGCACACCGACGTCGCCGGGCACGCGCATGGTCGCCGTGTCGGGCCACGTCAAGCGTCCCGGCGTGTACGAGATCGTCAACGGCACGACGACGTTCCGCGACCTGCTCTACGGCGACGACTTCTGCGGTGGCATCCGCGACGACAACGCGTTGAAGGCGTTCGTTCCCGGTGGTGGCTCAGCGCCTTGGTTCTTGCCGGAGCAGCTCGACCTGCCGTTCGAGAACAAGTTGGTCAGCGCGGAGGGCTCGATGCTCGGTTCCGGAGCCGTCATGGTGATGGACGAGACCACCGACATCCCCGCCGCGGCGCTGACGCTCGCTCGCTTCTACGCCCACGAGTCGTGCGGCAAGTGCACCCCATGCCGCGAAGGTGGCACGTGGCTGGAACGGATCATGCAACGCATCGTCGAGGGCTATGGGACTCCGCGCGATCTCGACCAACTGCTCGAGATCGGCCAGACGATCTGCCCCGGACAGTTCCCGCACGCATCCAGCGACCGGCTCGGGCTCACCGCGGTTCCGTTTCCCTACCGGATGACCACGATCTGCTTCGTCGGTCCGTCGGCCTACGTGCCCGTGCACTCGGCACTTACCCTCTTCCCGGACGAGTTCGAGGCGAAGATCACTCGCCGCAACCTGATCCCTGTCTCCGTCGGAGCGAGCGATGACAGCCACTGAGCCCGGCACGGCGTCCGCGGCCGAACCGGCGCCGAACCCCAACGACGTTCCGATCACGGTCAACGGCCGGCCGGTCATCGCACGCAAGGGCGAGTTGGTGATCGCGGCCGCGCAGCGCATCGGCGAGTACATCCCGCGCTTCTGCTACCACGAGCGGATGCAGTCGGTCGGCATGTGCCGCATGTGCCTCGTCGACGTCGACACCGGACGTGGCCCGGCCCTGCAGGTGTCGTGCATGATCACCGTCGCGCCGGGGATGGTCGTCAACACGCACAGCCTGGCCGCCGAGCGTGCCCAAGAGGGCGTCATCGAGATGCTCCTCGCCAACCACCCGCTCGACTGCCCGGTGTGCGACAAAGGTGGCGAATGCCCACTGCAGGACCAGTCGTTCACGCACGGCCCGGGCGAGAGCCGCTACATCGAAGAGAAGCGTCACTTCGAGAAGCCGATCCCGATCAGCGACCTGGTGCTGCTCGATCGCGAGCGCTGCATCTTGTGCGATCGGTGCACGCGGTTCGCCGACCAAGTCGCCGGTGATGCCTTGATCAGCTTCAGCAGTCGCGGCAACAACACGCAGATCACGACGTTCCCCGACGAGCCCTTCGCCAGTTACTTCAGTGGCAACACCGTGCAGATCTGTCCGGTCGGTGCCCTGACCTCGAAGCCGTACCGGTTCAAGGCTCGCCCGTGGGACCTGGAGCAGACCGAGAGCACGTGCACGACGTGTGCCGTCGGATGCCGGATGGTGATCCAATCGAGCCACGACGAACTGGTGCGCTACTCCGGCGTCGACAGCGATCCCGTCAACTGGGGGTGGCTGTGCGACCGTGGCCGCTTCAACTACGAGTCGGTCAACAGCGGCGACCGGCTCGCCGCGCCACTCGTCCGTGACGGCGAGGAGCTGAAGCCGGCGTCGTGGAACGCGGCGCTGGCGCGCGCCGCCGAGCTGATCTCCGCGGCGAAGGCAGCCGGTGGGCCGGCGTCGATCGCCGTGCTCGGCGGAGCACGGGGAACGAACGAAGACGCCTATGCATGGGCGCGTCTTGCTCACGACGTCATCGGCACTCCCAACGTCTATCCGCAGATGGGCGACGGCGTGCAGATCAATGTGCTCGGCTTCGAGCGAGCGACGATCGACGAGACCGCCTCGGCGACGACGGTCATCGTCATCGGCCCGGACCTCAAAGAGGAGCTGCCCGTCCTGTTCCTGCGCTTGCGCGACGCAGTCCTCAACCGGGGGACGCGGGTGATCGAGTTGGTGCAGAAGCGTGGCGGCCTCACGCCGCTGGCCTGGCGCAGCATCGAGTATCACGCCGGCGGGACCGCCCAGGCCGTGGCCGGCCTCGCCGCAGACGGCGACATCGTCGCTCAGCTGGCCAAGGGCAACGTCGTCATCGTTGCCGGCCGAGCGAACCTGGCCGAGCATCCTCGCGAAGGCGGCAACGGCGTGCTCGCCGCGTTGGAACTGGTGCCGGGCGCGAAGGTGCTTCCCGCCTTCCGCCGCGGCAACGTCGTCGGTGCGATCGAGATGGGCCTGATTCCTGGCGAGGGCGGCATGCAGGCCCTGCAGATCGCCGAAGCCGCTGCGGCCGGACGCATCGAGTGCCTGATCCTGCTCGGCTGCGACCCGCTCAACGACTTCCCGGACACCGATCTCGCCCGGCGGATGATGGCCGGGGCGCCGCGGATCATCGCCGTCGACACGTTCATCACCAAGTCGAGCGGCGCGGCGGACGTGGTGTTTGCCGCTGCGGCCTATGGCGAGAAGTCCGGCACCACGACGAACATCGAGGGTCGGGTCACGACGGTCGCCGAACGCGTCACGCCTCACGGCACGAGCCGTCCGGATTGGATGATTGCGGTCGAGCTCGCCGACGTGCTCGGCGGAGATCTCGGATTCGGGTCCGTCGACGAGCTCACCGATGCCATCGCCGCCAACGTCGCCGGGTTCGGCGCCGCAACTGCCGATGCCGTTCGGCGAGCCACGGATGGTGTGCTGTGCCGCGGAGCGTTGCCGCCGGCGACACCACGAGCGTTGACCGTCGAGGAACGCAACAGCTACGACTACCGCCTCGTCGTCGGCCGCAAGCTGTACGACAACGCCCAGGGAACCGCCAAGTCGCCGGCGTTGGCGCACCTTGCGCCGGGTGCCGCGGTGCACCTGCACCCACTCGACATCGAACGTGTCGGCTCGTCCGACGGCGCCGACGTCAAAGTGACCAGCAAGCGGGCCTCGCTCGTCTTGAAGGTCGTCGCCGACGAGACCGTGGTGCGCGGCTCGGCGTGGGTTCCGTTCAACCAGCCCGGGCCGAACATCGGTGAGCTGATCGATGCGACCCAGGCGGTCACCGATCTCCGGGTGGAGTCGTTCTGATGCTCGCCCTCGATCCGCTGCTGTTCGGCGACCTCACCCTCGGCGACGTCGCCATCGTGTTGTTGAAGGTCGTCATCGTCTTCGTCATCGGGCTCGTGGC
>DATBKA010000409.1:0-4061 GCA_036556105.1 Ilumatobacteraceae bacterium
TATGCGGCATTCGCCTCGTTGCTCGCCATCGAGGCCGCCCAGGCGAACGGGCTCAGCCACTCCCGTTGCGTCGTGGTGATCGAAGCCAGCGAGGAGAGCGGCAGTCCCGACCTGCCCCCACACCTCGAAGCGCTGCGCGACAAGATCGGCTCGCCGACACTCGTGATCTGCCTCGACTCCGGGTGCCTCGACTACGAGCGTTTATGGGTCACGACGTCGTTGCGCGGGCTCGCCGCCGGCACGCTCAAGGTGCAGATCCTCCGTGAAGGCGTGCACTCCGGCGAGGCCAGTGGTGTGGTGCCGTCGTCGTTTCGCATCGCCAGGCAGCTGCTCGATCGCATCGAGGACAGCTTCGACGGGCGGATGCGCCTCCCCGCGCTGCAGGTCGAGATCCCGGCGGACCGCCGCCGCCAGGCAGCAGACACCGCCAAGGACTTCCCGATCGGCGGGCACTTCCCGTTCGTGTCCGGCGCCGAGCCGATGGTGACCGACCCGACCGAGCAACTGCTGGCGCGCACGTGGCACCCGGCGCTCAGTGTCATCGGCGTCGACGGCATTCCTCCGGTGGCATCGGCCGGCAACGTGCTGAGGCCGCACACGTCGCTGCAGATCAGCGTGCGCCTGCCACCGACGTGCGACCACGAGGCAGCGCTGAAGGCGATCGAGTCGGCGCTCACCACCGACCCGCCGTACGGAGCCCATGTCTCGTTCGAGGACGGGCACTCCGGTCCCGGGTGGAACGCGCCCGAGTTCGCCCCATGGCTGCAAGCCGCGCTCGACGAGGCGTCCGTCGCCAGCTACGGCAACCCGTCACTGTCGTTCGGCGAGGGTGGCTCGATCCCGTTCATGGGCATGCTCGGCGAGATGTTCCCCGACGCCCAGTTCGTGATCACCGGCGTCATCGGGCCGGGCGCGAACGCGCACGGCCCCAACGAATACCTCCACCTGCCGATGGCGCGACGCGTCACGGCTTGCGTGGCGCGGGTCCTCGACGCACACGCAACACGCTGAGAAGCCGTTCAGCAGCCGCGCCCATCGCGGCGGAGTGCGTTGCTACCGTTCGGCGCGAGAAGGAGCGGACCCCCCATGCCGACGGTCACCACCAACCTCCCGCAGGACGATCACGAGACCGCGCTGGTCGTCGAGCAGGTGTTCTTCGAGCTGCGCAAGGTCATCGTCGGCCAGAGCCGGCTGATCGAGCGCATGCTCGTCGGGCTGCTCAGCCAAGGGCATTGCCTGCTGGAAAGCGTGCCCGGTCTGGCCAAGACGCTGGCCGCCGAAACGCTCTCGAAGGTCGTCGGCGGCACGTTCGGCCGAGTTCAGTTCACACCGGACCTGCTGCCCTCCGACATCGTCGGGACCCGCGTTTATCGCTCGTCGAGCGAGAAGTTCGACGTCGAGCTGGGCCCGGTGTTCGTCAACTTCCTCCTGGCCGACGAGATCAACCGGGCGCCGGCCAAGGTGCAGTCGGCGCTGCTCGAGGTGATGGCCGAACAGCACGTGACGATCGGGGGCAACACGTACGGAGTGCCCACACCGTTCTTCGTGATTGCCACGCAGAACCCGATCGAGTCGGAGGGCGTGTATCACCTCCCCGAGGCGCAGCGCGACCGGTTCATGATGAAGATCACGATGAGCCACCCGTCGCCGGAGGAGGAGATGGCGATCGTCGATCGGATGAGCGTGTCCCCTCCGGTGCCCGAGCAGGTCATCGATCTTCAAGCCTTGGCTGCTCTGCAACGCCGCGCCGCAACGGTGTTCATCGATCGCAGTGTGCAGCAGTACGCCGTCGATCTGGTGCAGGCGACACGTACGCCGGCGCAGGCCGGGATGTCGGACCTCGGCCCGGTCATCGCCCTCGGCGCCAGCCCGCGGGCCACGCTCGCCCTCGTCCGCGGGGCCAAGTCACTGGCCCTGCTGCGCGGCCGCACATATGCGATGCCGCAAGACATCTTCGACATCGCCCCGGAAGTGCTCCGTCATCGGTTGATCCTCACGTACGACGCGCTGGCCCGCGACATCTCCATCGAGCACGTGCTGGCGCGCATCTTGGCCACGGTTCCGACGATGTGGGTGTCACCGAAACCCAACAACAGCGCGTCGAGCCACAGCGGGCCGCCGCGGGGCTGACGTGTCCGCAACCCCGACGATCGAGTGGCCCAGCGGGCCGACGCCTGCGGCGATCGCCGAGCTGTTGCGCTCACTCGAGTTCACGATCAACCGCCGCCTCGACGGCGTGCTCCACGGTCAACACCAAGGCATCACTCCAGGGCACGGAAGCGAGCCGGGCGAGTCGAGGCCCTACCAACCCGGCGACGACGTGCGCCGCATCGATTGGAACGTGACGGCGCGCACACAGGAGCTGCACGTCCGCGACCTGATCGCCGACCGCGACCTCGAGGCGTGGATGGTCGTCGACGTCTCGGCGGCGATGCACTTCGGAACGCAGCACACGACCAAGGCACAGATCGCCTTGGCCGCGGCAGCCACGGTCGGCTTCCTCACCGCGCGCAACCAGAACAGGCTCGGTGCAGTCTTGGTCGCCGGGCCGCACGTGCGGATCCGCCCGCCGCGCTTCGGGCGAGACAACGTGCGCGCCATCCTGCAAGCCGTTGCCGACGCGCCCGACACCGAGGGTCTCGGCGGCGCCGACCTCGGTCAGGCGATGCGCCGCGCCGGCGCCCTCAGCAAGCGCCGTGGCTTCGTGTGCGTCATCTCCGACTTCACCGGCCCCGCCACCGATCCACCATGGGCCTCGGCAATGTCGGCACTGGCCAGTCGTCACGATCTGCTGGCGATCGGGATCGTCGATCCCCGCGAGCGCGAGGTTCCGGCGATCGGGCTGGTGACGTTCGCCGATCCCTCGACGGGCGCCACCCGCGAGGTGATGGTCACCCCGACGATCCAGCGCCGGTTCGCGGCGCGGGCAGAACAGATCCGCATCGAGCGCGAACAGACGGTGCGGTCCTGCGGCGGCGATTGGCTGGAGCTGTCGACCGGCAGCGACTGGCTCGTGGACATCGCCGCCCACGTGCGCCGGCGGCGGCTGCGCCCGGCGTTGATCCATCGATGAGCGTCCTCGCATGAGTTGGGACTTCCTCGCTCCACAACGCCTGTGGCTGCTGATCCTCGTCGGAGTTGCCGCAGCGGTCTACGTGCTGGCGCAACGTCGCCGCGCCAGCCACACGATCCGCTTCACGCAGATCGAGATGCTCGATCAGCTGGCACCGAAGCGCCCCGGGTGGCGACGGCATGCCATTGCGGGCGTTCAGCTGGCGGCGATCACGGTTGGGATCCTCGGCGCAGCTCAACCCGTTGAACGTTCGACCGAGCACACCAAGGCGGCCGGCAAGATCGTCCTTCTCTTCGACGTGTCGTTGTCGATGGAGGCCGACGACGTGGCGCCAAACCGGCTGGAAGCGGCGAAGCAAGCGGGCGAGGACTTCGTCGACGCCGTCGACCCCGACGTCGAGGTGGGGTTGATCTCGTTCAGCGGCATCGTCACGACCGAGGTCAGTCCGACGCTCGACCGCCAACGACTCACCGATGCCATCGGGGCACTGCAGCTCGGCGAAGGGACCGCGATCGGCGATGCCATCGTCGGCGGAGTGCGTCTGCTGCAAGGTGGCCGACCGAGCGACACGTCACCGGGGGCACTGGTCGTGCTCTCGGACGGTGAGACCACGCGCGGGCGGGCAACGGACGAAGGTGCGCAGATCGCGGCCGACGCCCACGTTCCGGTCTACACGATCGCCTTCGGCACCGAGAACGGCGAGATCACGGACCCGACCGACGGCTCGATCGACGCCGTGCCGGTGAAGCTCGACGAGCTGCAGAACGCCGCCGACGTCACGGGCGGAAAGTCGTACGTCGCTCCGTCGGCGGCCGACCTCGTCCGCGCCTACGACGACATCCGCGCCAACCTGCAAGAGACGCTCGGCGAAGCGATCACGACCGTGCACGAGTTGACGTGGCGGTACGTGCTCGTTGCCGCGTTGTTGATGCTGGTCGCTTGGGCGCTCGGCCTGTGGTGGTTGCGCGGACCGCTCTGAGACGTCAAC
>DATBKA010000410.1:0-14225 GCA_036556105.1 Ilumatobacteraceae bacterium
TTCGGCACTACTCCATCCCCCGGAGTCCCGCGGCGCCGGACGCGACCCGTTCAGCGGCGATGGCCAGGACCTCGCGGTCGCCGACGGACCACTCCACGACCAACCGCTTCCCGGTGATCTTCCACCCGTCGCCGGTGCGCACACAGCGATCGTCGTAGTGGCCGTTGAGCGTGAACACCCGGAGGCTGTGCTCCCCGGCGACCAGGACGTGGTCGGCGCAGACGTTGGTGCGCACGCGGCAACCGTCACCGTCGAGGGTGACGAGCAGGTTGGAGAGTGCGTGGCGTGTCGCCGTGAGCCCTGGGAAGAGTCGTTGGCCGCGGGCGACCCAATCGTCGGCGCGCCACCTGCCGATGCTCTCAGCACGCCACGACGAGTAGTCGAGATCGATCTCGTCGGTGAACACCGAGCGATACATGGGCCAATCGCAGCTGTCGATCCCCGTGGCGAAGCGAGCCATCAGTTCTGCGACCGCGAGTCGATCTTCTGACCCCAAAACCATTGACTGAAGATATCACAGATGTTATGTATAACGTCTGTTGCGCAAACTCTGAGGGGGCTCCATGGTCCACGTACCAACCCGCGGTGACGTCCCGGTCCGGCTCGGGCCGACGGTTCAGAACGTGCCTGCGTACGGGCCGAGCCGGATGAGCCGTGACGCCTATACCGATCCGATGCAGTTCGAGCTTGAGCGCGAGCGAGTGCTCAACACGACGTGGCTGCTCGCCGCCCGCTCCAGCCAAGTGCACGGCGCCGGTGACTGGATCAGCTTCGAGAGCCACGGCGAGACAGCGGTCATCGTCCGTCAGCCCGACGGCTCGCTCGCCGCGTTTCACAACGTCTGCCAGCACCGTGGCCCGTCGTTCGTCACCGAGTGGGCAGGCTGCGGCGCAGCCGAGTTCAAGTGCCCGTATCACGGGTGGACGTACGACCTCGCCGGCAGGGTCAAGGGCGTACCGGAGCGGGTCGACTTCGACCCCGAGCACCTGAAGGGTCTCCGCAGCCCGCAGATCGCGGTCGAGGAGTGGGGCGGATGGGTGTGGGTCAACCTCGCCGGGCCCGACCGAGTCCCAGCGCTGTCGAGCTGGATCGGTGAGGAAATCATGATCGACCTCGGTCAGTACCGGATGGAGGACATGGTGCTGCTCGACGTGCTCGAGTGGGACGTTCCGGTCAGCTACAAGGCGGTGGTCGACGGGTTCAACGAGATCTACCACACCGCCGAGTTGCACCACGTCGGTAAGGACTGGACGAAGTCGGCGCGTGACACCAGCTTCTGGATGGTCAACGATCACAACTACATGTGCTTCGTGCCGCGGTACCAGCATCGCGACAAGCTCGAGCAGGACTGGGATCATCACAAGTGGGCGATCTGCCACTACGTGGTGTTCCCCAACACCGTGTTCAACTGCAACCCCGAGCACATCCAGGTGTTCAACCCGATCCCGATCGACGTCGACCGCACGCGGTTCTTGTGCTGGGAGATCGTCTACCAGGGCGAGGAAGACGATCCGGAGTACCAGGACTACCGGGCGCGGATGCAGGCGCACTGGGACCATCTCAAGATCGTCGTCGGCGAAGACATCGCCATCTACGAGCAACTCGAGCGGACCAAGCGTTCGAGCGCCTACGTGCAGAACACGTTGTCCGAGCGGGAGTGCAAGATCGCCCACTATCACGACACGATGGCGCGGATGATCCGCGGATGATCGGCCCGACCGATGCCCGACGCTGCTCCCGTCACGACGGTCACCGGTCGAACGTCGACGTTCTCACTCACCGGCGCAGTCTCGCAGGACGCGCCACTGCGCAGCGAAGGAGTGTCTGATGGGGGATCGACTGGTCGGCCGGGTCTCCGTGGTCACTGGAGGGGCGAGCGGGATCGGTGAAGCCACGGCGCGCCGCTTCGTCGAGGAAGGGGCACTGGTCGTGGTGGCCGATCTGCAGGTCGACCGTGGTCAAGACGTTGCCGACGCGTTGGGAGATGCGGCGCGGTTCCTGCGTTGCGACGTGACTGACGAGAGCGACGTGGTTGCCGCGATTCAACTGGCGATCGACACGTGGGGCCAGCTCGACGTGATGTTCAACAACGCCGGTGTCGTCGGTGCCGTCGGCCCGATCGGCGACACCGACAGCGCGGCGTGGATCAAGACGATCGACGTGCTGTTGCACTCGGTGTTCTACGGATGCAAGCACGCGGCGCGCGTGATGGTGCCGCGCGCTTCCGGATCGATCATCAGCACGTCGAGCATCGCCGGAGTGATCGGCGGTCTCGGCCCGCACGCGTACACGGCAGCCAAGACCGCGGTCGTGGGTCTCACCAAGTCGGTCGCCGCCGAGCTCGGTGTGAAAGGGGTGCGCTGCAACGCCATTGCACCTGGGACGGTTCCGACTGCGCTCACCGCCGAGGTCATGTCCGGGGATCCATCGAACCTCGCCGCAGTCGCCCAACAGTCGAAGGAGCGCTACGGCGCGGCCAGCGATGCGCGCGACATCGCCAACGCCGCGCTGTATCTCGCCAGCGACGAGGCCCGCTACGTCAATGGGCACACACTGGTGGTCGACTACGGGCGCAGCATCAACGGCGGCTCGGCGCGGTTCGCCAGTTCGGATCCGCAGATGGTCGGCATCGCCGGAGCCAGCGATGAACGAGTGAGGTCGAAGTTTTAGCTGGTGGCGTGGCGCGCCGCCAGGTAGCCGAACACCATCGCCGGGCCGAGCGTGCCACCGGGCCCGCCGTAGGTCATGCCGAACGGGGAGCCCATCGCGTTACCGGCGGCGTACAGCCCGGGGATCGGGTGACCGTCGATGCCAAGCACTTGGGCATTGCGGTTGACTCGTGGCCCGCCCTTGGTGCCGAGGCAGCCGCTGTGGATCTCGACGGCGTAGTACGGGCCGGTGTCGAGCGGGCCGAGCGTCGCCTCCGGTTTGCCCTTCAGGTACGGGTCGCCCCACCAACGGTCGAACGCACTGTCGCCGCGACCGAAGTCGGGATCGCAGGCCAGGTTGCACTGCGCGTTCCAGCGATCGATCGCCTCGGTCAGACCGTCCGGGTCGGCTCCGATCAACTCGGCCAGTGCAGCCGGGGTGTCGCCTCGTGGAACCCACGCCGGCACGCCCTTGCCCTCGATCCCGGATGCCACCCGGAATCCGTACTTGTCGGCGTAGTTCTGATCGAACACGAGCCAACACGGCAGGTTGGCGTACTCGAAGCGCGACACGTCCTCGACGTGGAACGCTCCGCCGAACGCGTTGTAGTTGGCCGCCTCGTTGGTGAACCGTCGGCCGCGTTTGTTGACCATGATCGAGTGCGGCAGCGTGCGTTGGCCATTGATCAGCACTCGACCCATGGGGTTCTCCTCGATGGGCACCGAGGCCACGGGGATCCACCACGCCTCGCGCATCGTGGCGAGCATCGCTCCGACCTTCATCGCCATCCGTAGGCCGTCTCCGGTGTTGGTCTCCATCGAGACCGGATGCGTCATCGGACCACGCAAGAACGCACGACACAATTCGCGGTCCCACTCGAACCCGCCCGACGCGAGAACCACTCCGTGGTCGGCGCGGGCGTCGATCACGCCGTCCGGTGTGTCGATGACGACGCCGACGACTGCCCCGTCGGTGACCATCAACTCCAGCGCGGCGCAGCTGCGTCGCGGCTCCACGCCGCGATCGAGGCACGCCCGCAGCAGCCGCCCGACAAGAGCCTGTCCGCAGCCGCGCTCGTCGCGGTCGAGTCTCCGTTCCAGCTCTTCGTCACTCGGCGGGTCGGGGATCGCCTTGCCGAGTGGAGTCTCGCTCATCGTGATATGCGGGTTGGCGAAGTACGGCGAAGGCGTGACGAGCGCGGCCCACTCGCCGAGATCGGCAAAGGGATAGAGCGGGCACTCGATCGTCCGTCCGCCGTCAGGACTGCCTCCTGGGAACTCGGGGTGGTAGTCGGGCATGCCCGGAACGGCATAGAACTGCACCGGCGTCGTCGCCTCGAGGAAGCGGACCATCTCCGGCCCGGCGTCGACGTAGGCCTCGACGAGCTCGCGCTCGAGCATGTCGCGCGACAGCGACATGATGTACGTGATTGCCTGGTCGCGGCTGTCGGCAACGCCGACCTCGGGCATGTGCGGGTTGTTGGGAATCCACACCTGACCGCCCGACCAGGCAGTCGTGCCCCCGACGCGGTCGGCCTTCTCGAACAAGCCGACTCGTACTCCAGTCTCCGCGGCGGTAGCGGCCGCGGTGAGACCGGCGGCACCAGTCCCAATGACGACCACGTCGTAGTGCTCGACCTCGTGTTCCATCGTCCGCCGATTCTAAACTAGAGAGTAACTCCAGTTACTAACCGAGCAGCGCCGCGCCCCAAGAAGCGCTAACTGGGCCGCGGTAGCCGACGGTGATGTCTTTGCCAGTCATGAGAACGTCGTCGCCGACGCGTCGGAACGTGTCGCGGTAGCGACCCCAACCGAGGCTCGACTCACCGTCGGTGCCGGCGACATAGATGAACGATGCGGCGAGCGTCACCTCGTGCGCATTGGCTGCGACCACCGCCACGTTGGTGATGAAGTGCCGGCGCCGGCTCGGGTCGCTGGAATGGACATCGCGGTAGAACCCGCGGATGGCGTCGAGGCCTTCGAAGCGGCGGTTCGAGGCGGCGAGCACGGCGTCGCCGGCGAACACCTCGCCGAGGCGATCGATGTCCCATTGATCGATGATGTCCGCGTAGCAAGCCTGCACGGCTCGGGCGCGCTCGATGTGCTCCAACCGCTCGAGCCGGGCGATGAGGTCGTCGGTCATCGATCAGTGGACGGTGACGGTGCCGGCGTTACCGTCGACCGTCACCGTCGCGCCATCGGGGATGGTGTCGGTGGCGTCGGCGACCGAGACCACGCACGGGATGCCGAGCTCGCGCGACACGATCATCGCATGACTGCCCATGGCGCCGACGTTGACGACAACCGCCACGGCCGGCACGAAGAGCGGCACCCACGACGGATCGGTCTGCGGGGCGACCAACACGTCGCCTGGCTCGAGGCCCTCGGGATCGGCCGCATCGTGCACGATGCGCGCCCGCCCGGTCGCCACACCTCCCGAGCCGGCGGCACCCTTCAGCACCGCGCCGGGCCCGGCCTTGGTCACGTGCTTTGCATCGCGGCGCGTCATCTCTGCCAGCGACGGGACTCGCCCGTTGACGATGAACACCGGTTCGTAGTCGAAGAGCGAGCGGTACTGCGCCCAGCGATCTGCGATCACGGTCTTGAACGAGTCGGGCTCGAACCGGATCTGGTCGAGCTCGGGGTCGGTCAGCATGAAGATCTGCTCGACGGAGTCGATGATGCCGCGTTCGACGTATCGCCGGCCGAGCTCGCGCATCGCCATGCGCACCTCGTTGATCACCATCACGATGTTGGTCTTGGCCCGCTCCCGACCGGCGAGCAGGAGCTGCGCGGACTTCAGCGCGGCCTCGAAGAGACCCGCCGTCGCCGCGTCGTCGGCCACCTTGGCGCGTATCTCGGCGGCGACGCGATCTCGCTCGGCGACCGACGCAGCGTTGCGTGCAGCTGGTGACTGAGCCTCATCGGACCTGCGCATCAAGTCGATCGCGGCGAGGGCGATGCGCGGCTTGACCTCCCACGACGAGGCCCGTGGGTCGTATTCGTTCTGGGCGCGTGAACCGAAGTCGAACAAGAACTGGTCGAAGCGGGCGAGGAAGCCCGCTGCCTCTGCGGACCTCGACGCCCGCAGTCTGTCGAGCACCTCATCGGGCCCGGCGTCGAAGGCCTCGCTGACTTCGACCGACGACTTGGCGAGGCGGCCGAGGTCCCACATCGCGTGCGACGGAGCGGCGGAGTCGACCTCGATGCCGGCGAGGAGCCGGATCGAGAGGCTGGTATCGCCGGTCCCTTCGCAGATCGCGGCGAGCGCCCCGGGCCCGAGCGACGCCATCGACGACACGCGCATCGCGCTCTCGAACGTCTGCTGGACGTAGGGGATCATGGCCCGGGCGCGGGCGATGAGCGCCGATTCGGTGAGCGATGCCAGGTCGGGGCGTTGAGCACGAAGCGAGCGGGCCAGAGCGCGGTCCGCATCGAGCTCGGGAAGCTCGTCCGTCGACATCGCCCACGCCATGGTCGCCCCGAGACGCGCCTCGTGCTTCGGCGAGTCGTGCCAGGTTTGGTGCTCGTACGGCGGCACATCGGCCCGCTCGTCGAAGAACGCCTTGTCGATCATCTCCGGGGTGGCGCCGGGCATTCGCGCACCCAGCACGCGTGTCATCGTCAGCGGGTTGTACAGATACCCCCCGAACATCTTGAACAGGTCGGGGCGGTGCGGCTCGACGAACTCGTCGTAGTCGAGAGCACCCATCCCGACGTATGCGTCGCGCAGTCCGGTGCACATGCCCTGACGCAGCACCAGGCTCTGACCGAGCGGGCTGAACGGCTCGGGAAAAACGTCGGCGGCGTTGCCGCGCGTCCACGCCGGGAATTGCTCCTCGAGCGTCGAGTCGCCGAACCATGTGCTGACGTTGCTCACGGACGTTCTCCTTCGGTTGATGAGGTGTAGGCACCGCGCAGTGTCTTCTTGTCGATCTTGCCCATCGGGTTGCGCGGCACCTCGTCGACGAAGCGGATGTGCTTCGGACACTTGTAGCCAGCGAGCAGCTCCCGGCACCAACTGGTCAGAGCGTCGGCGTCGGCGTGCGCGCCGTGGCGGAGCTGCACGAGGGCGATCAACTGCTCGCCCATCTCGGCGTCGGGCACGCCGATGCAGGCCACGTCGACGACGTCGTCGTGCTTGGCCAGCGCCTGTTCAGCCTCGGCGGGGTAGATGTTGACACCGCCCGACACGACCATGTCGGAGAACCGGTCGGTGATGTACACGAAGCCCTCGCTGTCGATGGTGCCGATCTCCCCGAGTGTGAACACGCCCGGCGCCAGATGGGCTTCGGCCGTCTTCTGCGGGTCGCCGTCGTAGACGATCCCACGTCCGGTGGTGTCACGGAAGTACAAGCGACCCTCCGTGTTCGCAGGAAGCTCGTTGCCGTCTTCGTCGACGACGAGCGCTTCGAACGGGGGATTGGCGCGACCTACCGAACCAGGGTGGGTGAGCCAGTCGGCGGAGTTGATCGAGCACACGGTTCCCGACTCGGTGCCGCCATACGACTCCGACAACACCGGACCCCACCACTCGATCATCGCTCGCTTCACGTCGATGGGGCACGTGCCGCCGGTGTGGGACACGCTGCGCAGCGACGACACGTCGTAGCGGTCGCGGGTCTCCTGCGGCAGGGCCAGGGCTCGGACGAAGTGCGTGGGCACCATGATCGAGCTCTCGATGCCATGATCGGCGATCGCCGCAAGCGTGGCCTCGGCGTCGAATCGTTGGTGGACGACGAGCGGTACGCCCGCCAACAGGAGCCGGACAGCGGTCAACGGACCGTTGTGGTACAGGGGCCCGACGACGAGGTGGGTGCCGAGTTTGGCGAGACGGTGGCCGGCGATGTGCTCGGCGAAGCCGGCGAGATCGGGGGAGTCGCCGATCGTCTTCGGCGGGAGCTGCACGGCCTTCGGCCGCCCGGTGGTGCCGGACGTGAACAGAAGGTTGGGGATCACCCGCTGCTCGGCGCGTAGCTCGATCGGAGCGTGGCCGCCCACGAACGCGGCCAAGTCGTCGCCGACGAGTCCGCCGTCGGGGATTTGCACGATCGTCACGCCGCGGCCCTCGACCGCTCGGCGAGTCGCGTCCACTGAGGTCGAGTCGACGAACGCCAACCTCGACCCGGACTCATCGGCGATGTACTCGATCTCGCCGGCCGTCAGATGGAAGTTGACCGGAACGGACGAGGCTTCGCCGAGCAAGGCCGCGGCGTGGGCAACCACGGTCGCCGGGCGGTTGCGGGCGATGACGAGGAGCCGCCGCGTCGACCCGAGGTCGAAGTCGGTCAGGGCTGCGGCGAGCCGTCGCACGGCATCGGCCGTCTCGGCCCACGTTGCTTCCCCGAGCCCGTCGGAGCGGATCGCCGCTTCGCCGGGCGTGGTGGCGGCGCGCTCGAGCAGCCCGAGCCGCACGACGCCCGCGCTCATCGCGCCAGCACGGTGCAGGTGCTGATGCCGGGAGCGCCGTACACCTGTGTGAACGCGGTGCGCGGGGTACCTGGAACTTGGCGATCGCCGGCGCGCCCTTGCAGCTGCACGACGCATTCGATGACTTGCCGCAAACCACTGGCGCCGATCGGCTCGCCGTTGGCGATCAGCCCGCCGTCGGTGTTGACGGGCAACGATCCGCCGACGTCGAGCTGACCATCGAGGATCAGCCGGCCTTGCTCGCCGTGCTCGCAGAAGCCGCACTCGGCGAGATGCATCAGCTCCGCGCCGGCCTCGGTGTCTTGGAGCTGGGCGACATCGATGTCGCCGGGGCCGATGCCGGCCGCCTCGAACGCAGCGCGTGCCGCGTCCACCGTCGCCCCGTGGGTGACCTCGGAGGCGAGCCAGGGGTTGAACACCTCGAACGTGCCGAACCTGCGGGTCCGAAACTCGATCGCCTTCAGCTCGACTGCATCGTTGCGAAGCTGGCGAGCCCGACTCGTCTCCATCAGCACCACGGCTGCGCCGCCTTCGCTGGGGCTGCAGAACATGTACGAGGTGAGCGGGTCGTTGACCATCGGCGCACTGGCGATCTCGTCCGCGGACAGAGGCTTGCGCCGCCAGGCGTGCGGTGTGATCGAACCGTTGCGGAGCGCCTTGGCCGCGATCTCGGCGAGCAGGCGGGCGTCGAGGCCGTGGTCGTGGAGGTAGCGGCGGATCTTCAATGCGAAGAACTGCGTGGTGACCATCAGTCCTTGCTCGGCGTACCAGTCGGGGAGCCCATAGTCCGCCGGGTTCGACCCGAACGCGCCACGGGCGTGCTTGTCGAATCCGACCGCCAGGGCGACGTCGGTGGTGCCCGACTCGATCGCGTGGGTCGCGGTGAGCATCGCGCTGCCACCCGTGCCGCAACCGTTGTACACGCCGACGAACGGCACGCCTGTCAGGCCGAGCTCGCTGACAAGGGCATCGGCGTGACCGCTGTCGCGGCTGCCTCCGGCTGCGAACCCGACGTCGCTCCACGCCAGGCCGGCGTCTTCGAGGGCCCGGTTCGCGGCGACGAGACCCATCGTCCGTCCGCTGACGTCGAACCTGCCGAACGGGTGCAGCCCGACTCCGACGATCGACACGCTCACGAGGGCGCACCTTCGAACCAGTACGACCAGTGGTTGCCCTCGGTGTCGGCCTCCCCGATCGCGAGCTGCATCGGCTCACCGATCGTCCACGCTTCAGCAGCCTTGCCTGCCAGTCGTGCCTCGACGCGCAGCGGGCCGAGGTCGATGTAGCCGACCGCGAACGGCTCGAACTCGTCGGGTCCCTGGTACGGCGGTTTCGGCCGCGACCGCTGCACCGTCCAGCTCCACAGCGTGCCCCGGCGCGGCAAGGCGGTGGGCGACATCTGCGCACCACACCGAGGGCAGCCGTTCTGAGCAGGAAACGTGTGCGTGCCGCACACAGTGCATCGTGCCCCGACGAGTGCCGTCTCGCCGTCAACGGTCGTGACGAGGCCGTGCGTGCTGATCGTCGTCATCGCTTCGGTCAAGCGGGTGCTTCCGTGGGCGCGATCGAGGGATCGATCGGGGTCACGTCGATCGCTGCAGCCGTCTTGCGCCGCGGCACCTTGATGACACCCTGCCGGCTGGCCAGTGAGACGGCAGCGAGCAGTGACACACCTTGGAACAGCGGCTCGATCCAGATCGTGTTGGTCGAAAAGGTGAGCTGCAACCCCTTGATGCCCCATGCCAGGGCATACAGCGCGATCAGCGCGCCCCACACGTTGGCGCGGCCTTTCAGCTGAGACGCACCGAAGAACACGGCGGCGATCGCCGGGAAGAGGTAGCCGGGCCCGACGGACTGTGCGTAGTTGCCGACCTTCCATGAGTAGATCGTGCCGGCGAAGCCGGCGATCAGCGCCGAGGCGACCAGCGATCCCCAGACCAGCCGATCGGTGCGAACGCCCGCCAGCCGGGCGGCCTCGGGGTTGCCGCCTGTTGCGAACATGTACCTGCCGAGCGGCGTGTGCTCGAACACGAACCACAGGACGATCGCCAGCACGCCGAGGTAGTACACGAAACGCGGCAGGCCGAAGATCTGCTTCGCGCCGATGTTCATGAAGGACTTCGGGAAGGGGCTGGTGATCGACTGGCTCGACGTGTGGAGGATGAACGCGGTGATCACCTGGCTCATGCCGAGTGTGGCGATGAAGCTGTTGACCCGCAGCTTGACGACGAAAAAGCCGCTGATGAACCCGGCGAGGCCGCAGGCGGCGAGCGCGACGAGCATGCCCAAGACGGGATTCATCACGTCGTGCTTGGACAGGTACGCCGAGATCACGAGCGACATCGACATCATCGCGCCGATCGACAAGTCATACGTGCCGGTCGTCAACGGCACGAGGAAGGCGAGTGCCAGCACTCCGGTGATCACGTTCTCGACGACCACCAACTTGAACGATGTGTTGGTGAGGAACGTGTCGGACTTGGTGATCCCGAAGTACAACATGAACAGCGCCCACAGGTAGAGCGCGCTGTACTTGTCGAACGCGAGGCGTTTGATCATGAACCCCTCCGGGAGCTCTCGAGCTGTGTGTGCTCGATCTTTTCCGTCGTGATGTGGTCGCCGACGAGCGTCATCTTGACGAATCCGTTGGCGAGCACGACGACGCGATGGCACAAGCGAACCAGTTCATCGGTGTCGGTCGACGCAACCAGGGTGGCCATTCCGGACGCTGCCGCCTCGTCGATCAACCGGTGGATCTGGTCTTTGGCACCGATGTCGATGCCCTGGGTGGGCTCGTCGAGCAGCAGCAACTTGGGTGACAGTCGCAGTGCCTTGCCGAACATGACTTTCTGTTGATTGCCACCACTGAGCGAGCCGATCATGGCTTCGGTCGACGACGTCTTGATCGACAGCCGGTCGATCCAGTGCTTCGTCTCGGCGACTTCGGCTCGACGCCGCAAGCGGCCACGCACGAAATGACGCGAGACGTCGCTGATCGACAGGTTCTCGCGAACGTTCATCGGCCCGACGACGCCGCGCAGCGCTCGCTCGGCGGGCACGAAGGCGACGCCGGTGTTGATTGCCTGCCGGGGCTGGTAGTTGGCGATCTCGGTTCCCTCCAGCACCACGTGGCCGTCCTCGCGCGGGATCTGACCGGCAATCAGGCCGAGCAGGTGTTCGCGACCCGAGCCGGTGATACCGGCCAAGCCGACGATCTCGCCCGGGTACACGTCGAGATCCGCACCGCGCACGGTGCCGCCGCGGAGGTCGCGCACCGTCAACAGCGGCGCGCCACTGGCGTTGGCGTCGGTCGCCGTGGTGATCTCGATGCGATGACCGACGATCAACTCGACCAACGCCATGTGGTCGAGCTCACTGACCGGCTTGGTGGCCACCCGTTCTCCGTCGCGCAGGACCGTGACTCGGTCGGCGAGCTCGAACACCTCGTCGAGGTGGTGGGAGACGTACAGGATCGATATGCCCTGGTCCTTCAACCGGTGAATCACCTGGAAGAGACGCTCGACGTCGTCACCGGGAAGGGTGGCTGTGGGCTCGTCGAGCACGAGCAGGGTCGCCCCGTGCTCCCAGCCGACGAGGGCACGGGCGATTGCAACTGCGGTGCGCTGCGATGGCGGCAGGGAGTTGATCGGGACCTTGACGTCGACATCGCTGAGGCCGAGCGCAGCCAGCGCTTCACGCGTGCGACGAGTTTCGTCGCGCCAGCGAATGCGCCGTCCGCGACCGGTGTGATAGCCGACAGTGAGGGCGATGTTCTCGACCGCGCTGACCGAGCCAACCAAACCCAGGTCTTGATGAACGAAACGAATGCCGGCGCCCGTGGCCGCCTGCCCATCGCCGAGCACCAACGGCTCGCCGTTGAGCCACGCCGTTGCCTCACCTGGGTCGGGTTGGTGGTAGCCGGCGAGCACCTTGATCAGTGTCGACTTTCCGGAGCCGTTCTGTCCGACGAGAGCGTGCACCTCTCCGGCTTCGACCTCGATCCCGACGTCGGACAGCGCGACCTGACCCGGGAACGTCTTCGATAGATGTTCGATGCGCAGCATCCCGGCCAACGTGTCTCCCCGAGCCTCGATCCCCAAAGCTCAAACAAAGACTAGCAAACTGTTGGTGATATCAATAAAGTACGCAACCACCGCGGCGCGACGAGCGCGCCGAGGATCAGAAGGGGGATTATGAGAGCGTACCGAAAACTGGCTGCCGTGCTCGCGTGCGGGGTCTTCGCCGCCGCAGCGTGCGGTAGCGACGACAAGGCCAGCGACACCACTCAGGCTTCGGCCGCAACGGAGGCGCCAGCGGCAACGGAGGCGCCGGCCGCGACCGAGGCGCCGGCCGCGACCGAGGCGCCCGCTGGCACGGAAGCACCGGCTGGGACAGAAGCCCCCGCTGAGGACCCCGGTGTTGCCGCTGCCAAGGCTGTTGTCGCCCAGTACAGCGACCCGAACCAGCCGATCGGTGTCACCAAGCCGCTGACCCGCAAGCCCGACAAGAAGACGATCGCCTGGCTCGAGTGCGAGCTCGAAGCGTGCCCCTACATCACTGTCGGCATGAAGGACGCCACGGCAGCGCTCGGTTGGGATCTCAAGGTCATCAGCTCCAAGAGCGGTGATCCGGGCCCTGCGTTCCAGCAAGCGATCGACGCCGGCGTCGATTACATCGCCAGTTCCGGCGAGGCATTGGCGCTGTACCAGGCGCAAGCCGACGCCGCCAAGGCCAAGGGGATCAAGATCCTGAGCTGCTACGACACTCAGGTCCCGGATCCGGAAACGACGAACGTCTACACGCAATGTGGTGACGCCACCTTCGTCGAGAAGACGGGTCCGATGATGGCCGACTGGGCGATCGCTGACTCCGAGGGCAAGGCCAATGTGCTGATCGTCAGCATTCCCGATTTCGCCGTGCTGGTCTCCGAGACTGACGCGTTCAAGGCCGAGATGGCCAAGAACTGCTCGGCCTGCAAGGTCACCGAGCTCAACGTGTCGATCGACGACCTCATCGGTGGCAAGGTGCCGGCCGCGGTGGCTTCGCAGCTGCAGTCCGATGAGAGCATCAACTACGTCTTCAACTCGTTCGGCTCGCTGCCTGCTGGATTGACCGCAGCTCTCGACAGCGCCGGTCTGCTCGACCGGGTCACGGTCTACGGACAGGACTTCTCGAAGTTCGACCTCGACGAGATCGTTGCCGGCACGATGGGTGCATGGGCCGCAGACCCGAAGGCGTACGCCGGATGGTTGATGGTCGACGCTGCGGCTCGTCTCAGCCTCGACATGCCGCTCGACGAGGAGCGAGCATCTGCTTCGCTCCCGACGTTCCTCGTCCAGGACGCCGACACGGCGAAGGCGATCAGTGACGTCGGTGGTGACTGGAACCCGCCGACGATGGCCGAGGACTTCAAGAAGCTCTGGGGCGTCTGACCAGACAGTCGTGAACACTGCTTGTCCGGCCGGTGGAGATGCCGGCCGGACAAGCCTTGTTCGCGCAGGATGGTGACAGGCAACCGGTCGCAGTTTCTTGATGTTCACTATGGTGGCGACGATGGATGCCGCGTATCTCACGCGATTCCGCGAACGCTCGGCCTACGAGACGGATCGCAGCGCGCCGCCTCCCGGCTTTCCGGCGTTGCCCGATCTTCCGCTCGGGCGCTACACGGATCCTGCGTTCTACGCCTTGGAGCGTGAGCACCTGTTCAAGCGGGCATGGTTGTACGCGGCCCACGACAGCGAACTCGACGCCGCCGGGGCATACAAGCTCTGCGACATCGCTGGGGCTCCCGTTCTGCTCGTTCGCGGCGACGACGGCACCGTACGAGCGTTCTACAACACGTGTCGCCATCGCGGTGCGCCCGTCGTGCGCGGTGAGTGCGGCGTCACCCGGATGCTGGTCTGTCAGTTCCATTCTTGGAGCTACGACCTGCGCGGCGAATTGGTGCGAGTCCCCGACGAACGCGACTTCGTCGACTTGAGACACGAGGACCGCCGCCTTCCACCGGTGCGCTGCGAGCAGTGGGGCGGGTGGTGGTTCGTCAACCTCGACTCGGAAGCGATGCCTCTTTCGGAATGGTTGCATCCGCTGCCGACACTGTTGGCCGACGTGGCGCGCTCGCCGCTGCGCGTCTTTGACGTCAAGTCC
>DATBKA010000411.1:0-4594 GCA_036556105.1 Ilumatobacteraceae bacterium
GCTGACGCCGGCACCCGAGCCGTCGATCGCGGTCGCGGTGACCGTGTAGGTGCCCGCGGCCGCGGGCGTGCCGGAGACAAGGCCGCTCGTCGGATCGATCGTGATGCCGGATGGCAGACCGGTGGCTGTCCATGTCAGCGGAGCCGTCGCGCCGGAGGCGGTGAGCGTTGCCGCGTAGCCGACGCCGACCTCGCCGGCCGGCAGGTTGGAGGGCACGACCGTCAGGTTCGGCACAGGCATGCCAATGCGCATCTGGCCCGGACCGGCCGTGAACACCTCGCGGGCGATCACACCACCGAGGTCGAGACCGAGCGCGCTCGACAGCTGCAACGTCGCGCGGGGGGCGTAGACGATGCCGCGCAGGTTGTCGACGTGGGCACCAGCTGCGATCGAAGCGGAGGTGGACGCGCTCGCCGCGATCCAGATCAGCGGCTCGGAGGACACACCAGCGGTGATCGGCGTCAGGTCGACGGTCGCCGCGGCGGCGATGGACATCGCCCCGCCGGCGACGAACAGCTGCACACCGGTTCCGGAGATGGTGCCGCCGGTGATCGCCAACCCGCTGCAGAACACGTAGCGGCCCGGCTGGAACGTGGTCGTCGTGCTCACGGTGACAGCCTGCGGATAGACCACGACCGCCGCGGGCCCGCTCGATTGCCCGACAGGTGGGTTCACCCCGCTGCCACACGTGTACGCCGGCGGGACGAGCCCGGCAAACGGATCGGCGACAGGGCTGAAGGTGGTGAGCGTGCCGGTCGGCTGCAACAGCGCGGCGGTGCCGCTGATCGGGGTACCTGGGGGGTGACACGAACCATCGACGATGGCGTCGCCGATCACGTGTACCACCCCTGCACCCGAAATGGTGAGGTTCGGGCACGGCTTGCTGACGACACCGTCGCCGAGAACCACAAGCGGTACCGGCGACGAGTTCGTACTCGAAGGAGCCTGCTGATCGAGTCGGCGCAGCGACGACGTCAAGGTGTACGTGATGGGGTGACCCAGAGCGCTCCCGGTCACGGCGAGCGAAACCGCCGACGGCGTGCCCGTGCAATCCGCCACCGGCTGGCAGGTGGCCGTGGCCGAGGTCACGTGGCTGCCGACGGGGACCAAGGTCGCCGTCGCGCCGATGCACGTTCGACGGGTCAGCTGACCCGTCGTCGAGTCGAGCGCGTAGGTGACCACAACTCTAGTTCCGGCGGACGATTGGGTGCGGTCGAGCCAACTGAAGCGAACCACGAGTGGCGCGGCTTGACCGCACCCTTGCCATCCGGCAACGGTGTTCGCGGTCGACACGCCGACGGTGGGGTCGATCGCCGCGGTCGACGGATCGGTGACGCCGGCGGACTGCGCGTCGCGATAGAGGAATGCTGCTAACAGGCCGGCATCGTTGCTGTCGTTGACGGCGTCACTGGTCGAGCGAGCGATGTTCGTCGATGTCAACAACGCCGCGACGGTCACGCCGGCGATCATCCCGGACAGCACGATCCCGATCAGCAACTCGACGAGCGTGAACCCCTGATCGCGAGCGCGCGACACCGCTCGACCGGCGCGCCAACGTCGCCCCGCCCAGCCGTTCACGCGTTGACGCTCCACGACTGCACGTACGTCTTCGTGACCGCACCTGTTGAGCCCTGCTCGAAGTTGACGAGGGCGTTGATGATGACCGCACCGCCAGCGCACGGCACACCCGTGTCCACACACGCGCTGAACACGACGTCATGCTGCGCGACCGGGGTGCCGTCGCTGCCGCGGACGGTTGTGCACGCGTTGGTCCAGTCGACGCGGATCGTCGCGCCGTTCAACGAGGTGACGATGTTGGCGCCCGCGGCGGAGCAACTGCTGAGCGCGCCGCCGCCTTGGTTGCGGACCTGCGTGATCGCCCGCTCAATTGCGCCGTCGGCTGCGTACTGCCTGTTACGCACGACGGTCAAGGTGGCGCGGCCGTTGAGGCTCGACACCATCACCGACGCGAGCCCTGCGGCGATGGCACCAATCATGAAGACAAAGCCGATGGCGAGGAAGAGCGCCGCGCCGCGATCCTCTGGCGCGCGCCGTCCGCTCCTCCTGCGGAGGAACGGGCGTGTGCGCTGCACGATCCACCTCACGGTGTCCTCACGATGATCTGCATCGTCTCGTGCACCCCGAGCGGACCCTGGACTGTGAGGTCCAGCACAGCGGGGTTGGCCACGGATGGGCAGATGGTGCTCGCCGGCGCGGCAGACGCCGAGTAGCCGGCAGGTGGCATGAACGAGACGCTGTAGCTGCCGCCCGCGGTACAGCTCTGCACGGCGGACTTGGTCGCCTCGGCGTAGTTGCGCATCGTCGCGTCCATCTCGACGAGACTGCGCTGGACATTGCCGGCGTGGCCCGCGTTGGCAAGGGCTGACAACAGCGCTGTCACGGTGAGGCCGATGATGACGACGGCGAGCACGACCTCGACGAGGGTGTCGCCGATGTCAGGACGCGTTCGTGGACGCGAGTGACGAGTCTTTGCGTGTCGAAGAAGGCGCATACGCCGGCCTGTCAGTAGCCACGCCCGCCGCGCGTGGTGGTCCGCCAGACGGGAGTGGAGTCAATTCACGGTTGGCACACGAATGTGGGCGCAGCGCCACCTGCGCCGGCCGTCATCGTCAGGTACCAGCTGGTGCCCGACTTGGCCTGCATGTTCGCCGCCGCCGGGTACGGAGCACCGACCGCCGCGGCATTGATCGTGACACCGCTTGGCAGGCTGAACGGAGCCGGCACGTTGGGTTGCGCGGTCGTCATCTGCGTGAGCGTCGTGGGATAGGCACCGTTCGAGGTGAAGTAGACGACCGAGGCTGCCTTGGCAGCGTCGAGTGACGCCGAGCAGGCCGACTTCGCGCCCTTTGAGGTGAGGTTGCTGATCCCGACGACCGCGACCGCCGACAGAATGCCGACGAGCACGATCGCGATGAGGATCTCGATCAACGTGAAGCCTTTGTCACCGCGCTGTTTGCGATGGTCGCCGGCATGGTGGTTGTTGTTCATGGTTGGTTTGTTCCTTTGTGTCCGCCGCCGCAAGGACGCGGCCTGTGCTGATTGTTTCCGCGGCAGGTGAGGCCCATCACCTCACCTTGCCGAAGATGCTGTACATCGCCGAGACCTGGGCGATCGCGACGAATCCGACGATGAGGCCGACGGCGAGGATCACCATCGGCTCGAAGAGCTCGGTCGCCCGCTTCATCGTGAAGCCGACCTCACGCTCGTAGTACGACGCCGCCTTGTTCATCTGCCGCCCGAGCGATCCGGTCTTCTCTCCGACCTGGATCATCTGCTTGGCCGCAAGCGGGAACAGCCCCGTCTCGACCATCGGCTCGGCGACACCACCGCCGCGGATCAGTGTGTCGCGCACGTCGGCCATACGCCGGCGGAAAAGCGAGTTGTTCGTGCTGTCGGCTGAAACACCGATGGCCTCTGGCAATGGGACACCGGCCGTTGCCAGAGCCGACAAGACACGACAGAAGCGCTCGAGCGAGATCATGTGGAACAACCGTCCCACCAGCGGCAGCTTCATCAGCACTGCATCACGACGCGTCTTTCCGCGGCGGCCACCGAGGAAGACGGCCAGCCCGACGACGGTGATCAGGACGACACCGAACAGCATTGGCCACGCCTTTGACATGAAGTCGGTGAACGCGATCAGGAGGCGTGTCGGCAGCGGCAGTTTGGCACCGAGGCTGCGATAGAGCATGGTGAACTTCGGCAGCACGAAGACGGCCATTGCCGACATCGCCAACGAAGCCACGATCAGGACCATGGCTGGGTAGGTGAGGGCGCTCTTGATCTGCCGGCGGGCGCCGATGTCTCGCTCCAGGTATGAAGCGAGCTGGTTGAGGACCGCGTCGAGGTTGCCGGTGTATTCCGCGGACACGATCATCGAGCGGTAGTACGAAGGGAACACCTTCGGGTGGGCGGCGACCGCGTCGACCATGCTCGCACCGCGAAGGATGGACTCGCGGATCTCCTCGACCACGGCGCGCATGGGCGTCGAGCCGACTTGCGTCGCCACCACTTCCAGCGCGTCGATGATCGGAATCCCCGCCTCGAGGAATGACGCGAGCTGTCGGGTGAACGCCAGCACGACCGATGGTTTGATCTTCTTGCCGATGCTGAACAGCTGGCGCTTGCCAACCGGCTGCGACTCGACGTACACGTTGGCGTTGCTGCCGCGAGGCTTGGTGAGCTGCCGCGCCAGCTCCTGTGCGGCCCGCTTGACGAACGCCGCGCCCAGCGACACGCGACCTGGCGCATCAGTGGGCGGTGCGGAATCCTGCGGCACGATCTCCTCGATCGGATCATCGGCATCGAGTGAGGCAAGCTCGGGTTGCTGCGTCCACTCGTCGATCGGTTGATCGTCGGCATGGATCACCGACTCGCTTCCGAGCGGCAAGTCGATGGCCAGCGCTGCCGGCACGTCGTCCAGGCTCCGGTCACCCGCGTCGGGGTTATCCGGGGCAGGTTGGCCGGCGTCTTGACGTCTGCTTGCCACTCGCTTGCCGGCCGGCTGCCGCGGTGCTGCGGCCGCCTTGCGGGGTGTTGCCGCCTTGCGGGGTGTTGCGGCCGACTTGCGCGG
>DATBKA010000412.1:0-3209 GCA_036556105.1 Ilumatobacteraceae bacterium
GCCATGAGTACCAGCTGTGCCAGTGGACGGACATACGGGTTCGTCTCGTTGGCGTGCAGCAGCTTCGTTCTGCCGACGGTGTCGATCCGAACCAGCTCGACCTCCTGCAGTCGTCGCACCTCCGTGGCGACCGTCTGATACGGATGACGGGTTCGGTTGGAGAGCTCCTCGATGGTCCACGACCGAGTCGGGTCGACCAGAACGAGCGCAAGCAGGTCCCCTTGGAGCCGTGAGCGGAAGATCGGCAAGAGGGGCGGCGCAGCAACTCGCATGGGTTCAGTATCGCTATATTTCCAAGCAATATCAATCGGAAATAGAGCGATTGTTCGGAGTCATCGGGTTGAGTTCGCTCGCTGCCCTGACCATTCTGTGACCGCTGGAGTGATTTCGTCGACAGAAATACGCTCTGAACTGCATGTTGTTGGCGGAGGTGGACGGGAATCGAACCCGCCAGACGAGGATCGCTCGTCTCAACCGCTTTGAAGGCGGCGGAGCCCACCAGGTGCCCAGACACCTCCGCCGTCGACGCTAGCTGAACGATCTTTCGATGCGACGGGTTGGCGTCGACGCGACCCGTCGATAGGTTCCGCTTCGACTTCCCCCAAGCTGCAACTCCGTACTCCGGGGGTGAAGTCATGATCCTGTGTTGGTCCGCCAAAGGCGGCAGCGGAACCACGGTCGTCGCCTGCTCGCTGGCACTCGCCGCGGCGCAGAACGGTCCCACGACGTTGGTCGACCTGGTCGGAGATTGTGCGACGGCGCTCGGTCTCGCCGAGCCGAGCGGCCCAGGCGTGACCGACTGGCTGGCGTCACCGACCGCGGGCGCCGACGACCTGCACGACCTCGCCGTGCCGATTCGCGACGATGCGACGCTGATCCCACAAGGCAAGGGTGAACCGCTCGATGACCGGTGGGCGCGGCTGGCCGACGCGCTCCAGGGCCACGGTCACGTCATCGTCGACGCAGGGTTGGGCCCGCCTCGACCGGAGTTGCGCAGCGCGGCGTCGCACTCGTTGCTCGTCGTCCGGCCCTGCTACCTCGCGCTCAGGCGTGCCCAGCAGCTGATGGTGAGGCCGACGGGTGTCGTGCTGGTCACCGAACCGGGGCGAGCACTCACGTCGACCGACATCGAGGGGGCGCTCGGAGTAGGGGTCGTCGCCGAGGTCCACTACGACCCGGCCGTGGCTCGCGCCGTCGACGCCGGCCTGTTGGCGGCGCGCATGCCACGGTCCCTCCTGCTCTCGCTCAGGAACGCGGCGTGATCGACGTCGTTGCCGAACGTTCGCCACTCGGCGGGCTGGAACGGTGGCTCGACGATCCGCGCATCAACGAGATCGTCGTCAACGGAAACGGCGACGTGTGGATCGAGCAAGCAGGTTCCCTCGATCGCGTGGCCACGATGAGCATCGATGCGCTCGTCACGGCCATCGAGCACATCCTCCGGCCGATCGGCCGGCGTCTCGACCGTTCCAACCCGACGGTCGATGCTCGTTTGCCTGACGGCTCCAGGGTCTGCGCAGTCATCGAACCGATCGCGGTCGACGGGGCGTGCCTGGCGATTCGCCGCTTCGCGATGCGCAGCTTGCCGCTCACGGCATTCGCGCCGGCCGGCGTCGCCGAGCTACTTGGTCAGATCGTCGCCGCACGTTGCAACGTGCTGGTCAGCGGCCCGACATCGTCAGGCAAGACGACACTGTTGAACTCGCTCGCCGCCCTGATCCCTCACAATGAACGGGTCATCACGCTCGAAGACGTGGCCGAGTTGCGCCTGCCGCATCCGCATGTCGTGCGACTCGAAGCGCGGCTGCCAACCGCCGAAGGAACCGGTGAGGTCACGCTGCATCATCTGCTGCGCACCGCGCTGCGGATGCGTCCGGACCGTCTCATCATGGGCGAGGTGCGTGGCGCTGAGGCCGTTCCTCTCGTGCAGGCGATGAACACCGGTCACGACGGGTCGATGGCCACGGTGCACGCCAACTCGGCCACAGACGCGCTGGCCAGGATCAGCTCGCTGGTCGTGCAGGAGGTTCCCGGCTGGCCGCTCGACGCGATCGACGAGCAGGTGCGCAGGTCGATCGACGTTGTCATCCATCTCGGCCGGGCAATGGATCGCCGCCGCCGCGTGGTCGAGGTATGCGAGACCGGGGGCGCCGACCGCCGTCAGTTGCGCCGGCTGGCCGATCTGGATGGCTTGCAGGCCACGTTGCACAGGAGCCGCACGTGATCGTCGCCCTGTTCGCCGGGTTGCTCGCTGCGCTGGTGTCGGCAGCAGCGCTCGTTCGCGTCCGCATGCCCTCGCCTCGACGACGGCCGAACGCATCGCCCATCCAGAGCCCGATTCGGCCGTTCCCGGCGTGTGCGTCTGGTCGGCCCACAGACGCCGACCACAGCATGTTCCTCGACGCCGTTGCCCGTCGCGTGCGTACGGGCAGCAGCCTCACCGCTGCCGTCGTCGACGAGATCGAGCGCAGCCCGCCGCTCCGAGCTGCAGCCGAGGGCCTGCGGCGCGGCGACACACTGACCGTTGCGCTCGCGCGCGTCGAGGCGACGGATCCCGACGTTGCCCTTGCGGTTCATGCGTTGTCCGCCGCGGCGCGACTCGGCGGGCCAGTCTCGGCGACGCTCGACCAAGCCGCATCGGTCGTGCGTGAACGCTCCGCCGCCCGCGCCGAACGCCACGCGCACAGCGCCCAGGCGCGGCTCAGCGCTCGGGTGATGACGATCGTGCCGGTGGCGTTCGCCGGATGGAACGTCGCCAGCAGCGAAACGGCGCGCGCTGTCTATCTCACCACTCGCCCAGGTGCTGCAGTCGCCGTTGCGGGAATGCTCCTCAACATCGGCGGCTGGCGATGGATGAGGAAGATCGTTGGGCCACCATGATCATCGTCCTCAGTTCGGCGATGCTCCTCGCCCTGGCCGGGTGGCTGACGCGTCCGCGGCCAGTCGGTCGGGGAACCCGACGCGGGCGAGCGAGGTCGCGGCGGTGGGTCTTGGTCCTTCCTGCCGTCGCGATCGCGTTCGCCAGTCCGATCCCAGCGATGTGCGCTGTCGCCACGGCACCCATCGTTCGGCGGCTGTTGCGACTACGACGAGCACAACGCAGCACCCGGCAGATGATGTCCGACTACCCCGAGGCGCTCGACCTGATCGTGCTGTCGATCCGCGCCGGCTACCTTCCCGCGCAAGCAATCATCGAGGTCGTACCGCAC
>DATBKA010000413.1:0-2103 GCA_036556105.1 Ilumatobacteraceae bacterium
GACGCCGGGGTGCGAGTGCGAGCTCGCCTCGGTGATGCCTCGGCGGGACGATTCGCGGAGGTACTCGT
Organism: Ilumatobacteraceae bacterium; assembly: GCA_036556105.1. Lineage (GTDB taxonomy): Bacteria > Actinomycetota > Acidimicrobiia > Acidimicrobiales > Ilumatobacteraceae > JAENVT01. The sequence goes on from DATBKA010000413.1 coordinate 69, forward strand.
CGTCCCTGCGTGATCAGCGCTAGTCGTGAGTGACAACGATGGGGCAGGATGGACGGCTGATGGCTGAACCCGGCGGTTTCGTCCCACCTCCATATCCCTACGACCGGCTCGATCGGTTGGTGCCGATCGCCGCGGCATTGGATGGCGGAGTGGTCGACCTCTCGATCGGCACGCCCTGCGATCCACCGCTCGACGCAGTGGTCGCCGCGCTGTCCACCTCCAACGCGGAACGCGGCTACCCGCCGAGCATCGGAACGGAGTCGCTGCGACAGGCAATCGTCGGCTGGCTCTCCCGCCGCTTCGACCTCGACGTGCCGATCAGCCAAGTGGGGGCGTGCATCGGCACCAAGGAGCTCGTCGCCACGACACCGCAGTATCTGCGGCTGCGATCGCCGTCCAAAGACACCGTGCTGCATCCGGCTGTCGCCTATCCGACGTACGAGATGGGCGCCACCCTCGGCGGATGCCGCGCTGTCGCCGTCCCTCCGGGCCCTGACGGTGGCCTCGACTTCGCAGCCATCGACGACGCCGATGCCGAGCGGGCACTGATGTTGTGGGTCAACAGCCCGTCGAACCCGACCGGCGCGCTCACCGATCTCGGCGCAGCCGCGGCGTGGGGCCGCCGCCACGGCGTGCCGGTGTTCAGCGACGAGTGCTACGTCGAGTTCACGTGGGACGGTCCGGCGAGCACGATCCTGCACCACGGTCTCGACGGAGTGATCGCCGTGCACTCGTTGTCGAAACGTTCCAACCTTGCCGGCGTGCGCGTCGGCTTCTACGCCGGTGACGCCGAGATCGTCGAGTACCTCAAGGAAGTGCGCAAACACGTCGGGATGCTCGTGCCGGGTCCTGCCCAGGCTGCAGCGACCGTGGCCTTGAACGACGATGCCCACGTCGCGGTGCAGCGTGATCGCTACCGTGGCCGCCTCGAACGGCTCGGCAAGGTCTTGTCGACCTGGTCGGGTGCCGACATCGCCATGCCCGCCGGCGGCTTCTACCTGTGGTTCGATGCCGGCGACGGCTGGGCATTCACCGAGCGCCTCGCCGCAGAAGGCGGGGCGCTCGTCAGCCCCGGCGACTTCTACGGCGCGGGTGGTGCGCAGAACGTGCGTGCTGCCGTGGTACAACCTGATGACCGAATCGATCTGGTCGCTCGGCGACTGGGGGTGTTGTGATGTCCTATCAACCTCAAGCCCCGCCTACGTTCCAACAGCCGCCACCACCGGTGGTGACGGTGACGAAGGGCAAGCGACACAAAGGCATGATCCTGTTCGGGATCATCCTGCTGCTCGCCGGGCTGCTCGGCGGAGGCGCCATGGTCGCCAAGAGCATGTCCAACTACGAAGACGCGGTGAAGTCGATGGCCCGCGCACCCGTCGGGTGCACGACCACGCTCGTCTTCGACAAGTTGGGCAGCTTCACGCTGTACATCGAGACGAAGGGCAAGCTCACCGACATCGGTGGCGACTGCGACGCCAACGCTGACTACGAGCATTCCGGCGACAAGCTGCCACGGGTCTCGCTGACGTTGCTCGACGCCGGCGGCGACGAGGTCGATCTCGAGCGCGGCGCCACGGGCAGCTACGACGTCAGCGGCTACAAGGGCAGCGCCGTGCGCAAGGTACAGATCGACGAGGCCGGCACCTACCGGCTCAACGTCGAATCCGACGACACCGACTTCGCCGTTTCGATCGGCAAGAACCCCAAGGAAGACAGCGATCTGCTGAAGACGATCGGTGGCGCCGTTGCGTTGGGCGGCCTCATCCTCGGGTTGATGTTCCTTTTGCTCGGCTTGCGACGTCGCCGGCCGGATGCGGTTCCCGCGGCGGGCGTCGGCGCGCCACCGCCAGGCTGGCCGCCGTCGCCGTATGCGCCGGCTGCGCCCACCGAACGGCACCCCGGCTACCGCACGGAACCACCGGAGCCACCTGTGGCACCGCCAAGTCAGCCGCCGTTGCGCCTTCCCGATCAGCCACCGGGTGGTGGGTTCGCGCCGCCGTCGTTCAATCCGCCACCGCCACCTCCGCCGCCACCG
>DATBKA010000414.1:0-2597 GCA_036556105.1 Ilumatobacteraceae bacterium
GGCGCCGGCAACGGCTCGACGATCGCCGTGCACATGAACCCGGCGTTGCCCCGGGCGGCGCCGCTACCCAAGTCACCGCGGTCGATGATCGTGACGTGGGCGCCGGCCTCGGTGAGGAACAGCGCCGAGGAGAGCCCGACCAGACCTCCACCGATGATGACGACGTGCTTGCTCATGAAGTGCCCATGACTCCTGCCGCAGCAGCGGCGCGCGAGGCGATTGCCAGATCTTGTACGGCGAGGCCGACGCTCTTGAACAGTGTGATCTCGGCGTCATCGGTTCTCGTCAGTCGACCGCTGGCGAGGTCAGTGAGGTCTCCGGCGATCCGGTCCCACGACCATCGGCCGGCCTCGACGGCGAGATGGAGGTCTCCGGCCTCGGCCCGTGCCGCGGCGCGGTCATCGACGGCCACGGTGGCCGCGGCGACGAGCTCGGCATCGACCTCGCACAGGTCGAGACGGTACGAGCCGACGAGGTTGAGGTGCGCGCCGTCGGACACGTCGGCCCGGGATATCAGCGGTTGATCGGACCGTGTCGCCATGCAGACGATGTCGCACGCCGCCGCCTCGGAGTAGCTGCCGCTCCGCGCCCGCTCCCCGGCTCCGACGAGCTCGTCGACCACGGCGGCGACGCGTGCGGGTGTGCGCCCGGCGACCACGACGGCGTCGATCTCCGGACGGACGAGGCGCATCGCTGCCACGTGGGCGACAGCCTGCGGACCAGTGCCGACGATGCCGACCGTGCGCACGTCGCGTCGCGCCAGCGCATCGGTCGCCAACGCCGAGATGAGCGGGGTGCGCAGCGTCGTCAGCGCCGCGCCGTCGAACAACGCCACCGGCTGCCCGACCCGCATGTCGAACAACACGTAGACACCCTGGATGATCGGCAGCCCGCGAGCTGGGTTGGCCGGCTGGATGCCGACCAGCTTGACCCCGGCGGAGTCGGCCGCGGCGGCCGGCATGACGAGGAACTCCCCTCCTGCCGCTCGGCAGTGGACACGCTCGACGTGGGCGGGCGCGTCGGCGAAGCACGTGCGCAACGCCTCGAGCGCGTCGCTGGGCGGGACCAGACGGACTAACTCTTCGGCGTCGATGTACGGCAAGCTGCTCTGCATCAGGGGCGATCATGGCAGGTCAGCTACGGTTCGTGCATGTCCGCTGATCTGGTCGCAGGCGTCGACTCGTCCACTCAGAGCACGAAAGTGGAGATTCGTGACCTCGAATCCGGCCAAGTCGTCGGCCGTGCCTCGGCTCCTCATCCGCCGACGACTCCGCCACGGTCGGAGCAGGATCCGCGAGCCTGGTGGCAGGCGTTCGAGACCGCGTGGGCTGCCGTCGGGTCGCCGCGTGTCGAGGCGATCAGCGTTGCCGGTCAACAGCACGGCATGGTCGTGCTCGACGCCGCAGGTGAAGTCGTACGCCCGGCAAAGCTGTGGAACGACACTGAGAGCGCGGCCGATGCCGGATGGCTGCTGCAGCAGCTTGCGGGCGGTGCGGACGCGTGGGCTGCCGCCGTGGGGAGCGTTCCGGTCGCCGCCTTCACGGCTACCAAGCTCAGCTGGTTGCATCGCAAGGAGCCCGAGCACTGGTCGCGGCTCCGTCACGTGCTGCTGCCCCACGACTGGATGACGCTGCAGATGACCGGCGACTACGTCAGCGATCGTGGCGATGCGTCCGGCACCGGCTACTGGTCGCCGTCGACAGGGGAGTACCGGTGGGACATCCTGGGGATCATCGACGGCACGCTCGACTGGTCGGCAGTTGTGCCGCGCGTGGCGGCGCCGACCGAAGTCGTCGGTGAGTGGAACGGGGCGCGTGTCGCCTGCGGCACCGGTGACAACATGGCGGCCGCACTCGGTCTGGGGCTGGAGCCCGGTGTCGCCGTGCTGTCCTTGGGGACGTCGGGCACCGCGTACGTCGTCAGCGACCGCGCCACCAACGACGCCAGCGGCGACGTTGCCGGCTTCGCCGACGCAACCGGTCGCTTCCTGCCGTTGGCGTGCACGCTCAACGCGACGAAGGTCACCGACGCGATCGGGCGCGTGCTGCGAACCGACCACGCCGAGTTTGATCGCCTCGCACTCGCCGCGCCCGCTGGCGCCGGCGGCGTGACGATGCTGCCGTACTTCGACGGTGAACGCACACCCAACCTTCCCTCGTCGACGGGGCTGCTCTCCGGGCTGCGCAGCGATCTGTCCGCCGAGCAAATGGCCCGTGCCGCTGTCGAAGGCGTCGTGTGCGGCTTGCTCGAGGCGCTCGATGCCGTTGCTCGCCTCACTCCCGTTCGTGAAGTGCGCCTCGTCGGAGGCGGGGCCCGCAGCGCGGCGTACCGGCGGGTCGTCAGCGAACTGTGCCAGTACCCAGTGTCGCTTGCCGACGCCGAGGAGGCTGTGGCCACGGGGGCGTGCGTGCAAGCCGCTGCCGTTGCGGCCGGGAGCAGCCACGGCGAGATCGCCAAGCGTTGGGGGTTGGGTGCGGCGATCGAGTTGTCGCCACCTGGCGGCGACGCCGCCGGCGTGCGCCAGCGCTACGCGGCACTACGTGCGGAGACCCATCCTTCGACGGCATGAGCACCGACCCGTTCGCCGTGCTCGGTCT
>DATBKA010000415.1:0-11261 GCA_036556105.1 Ilumatobacteraceae bacterium
CCGGCGCGTGTAGAGACGCAGCAATTGGGGTACGACCACACCCGATGAGCCGCTCCTCGTCGAGGCCGACTCGATAGCCGAACGCATGGTCCAGACGCTCCAGCCCCGATTCGAGGAGCTCAGTTCGCCGCGCCCGCTGTCCTGGAACCTCGTGACGCTGCTCGACACGGCAGCGATCGTCGTCGCCGCTGCCCTCGCCGTGATGGTCGCCGCCGACGCCGGTGGCGACATCCGCGCCCTTGCCGCCCTCGTCTTCGTCGTCGGCGTCCCGGGATGGACGGTACTGCGGATGGCTGGGGCGCCGGTCAACCTGCTCTCCGGGATCGTCAGCGTGGCGCTCAGCGTGAGCGCGATCATCGTCATCGGAGAGTCGATCGCCTTGCTCGGTGGTTGGCACTGGTTCCCGATCGCCGTCGTGCTGCCCACTGCGTGCGCGGCGCTGGGCGTGCGCACGATGCTGGGCCGCCGCGCCGGAGGGATCGCCGGCGCCAACGGCACGCCGCGACCGGCGACCGTGGCGCTCCCGACGTGGGTCGGTTGGTGCTGCGCGCTGACCGCATGCGCCGGAATCGTCTTCGTCGACGCCGGTCTCGGTCGCAGCGACCTCGCCAAGATCGGCATGCTCGGCGTCGTCGACGCTCTCTCCCCGTTGTATTGGTTCGGTGCGGCGCTGATCGTCGGCGGCCTGGTCGCCGGCTGCGCCTACGGCAGTCGCTGGGCATGGGTCAACGTCGGCGGGTTGATCGTTGCCCTGTTCGGGCTTCCCGGCCTGCTCGAACCGCACCCGCGATTCACGGTGGCCTGGGTGCACGTCGGCTTCATCGATCACATCGCCGACCACGGCACGCTGCTCACCGATCTCGACGGCAGGTTCAGCTGGGCAGGCTTCTTCGCCGCTGGCGGCCTTCTGCAACGCATGGCCGGCACCGACACGGTGCTCTGGCTGGTCAGGTACGCACCCATCTTCTACGTCGGCGCGTCGGTGTTGCTCGTCGCTCTGCTGGCCCGGCGTACCGCAGCGACGCGCACCCAGACGATCGTCGCCGCGGCAGTGTTCTGCTGCCTCAACTGGATCGGCCAGGACTACTTCTCCCCGCAGGCCACCGCGTTCGTGTTGTACCTGACGATCATCGCCGTGGTGGTGTATGCGTTCCCCGCGGATCCGAGTGCGATCGCGTCAGGTCGCCTGCGCCGGCTGCTGCGCCCTCAGCCCGACGAGTGGCAAGGTGTGCTCGGCGGCGGCGGCTCGCCCAGCGCCTCGATGTTCGCCCTCGGCGTGTGCTACCTGCTGCTGGTGGCGATGGTCATCTCGCACCAGCTCACGCCGGTGTTCTTCGTCAGCGCCTGTTCTCTGCTCGTCATCTGCAACGTGACGCGGCTGCGGACGATGCCGATCGCAGCGGCGGTGATGTTCCTCGCCTGGCTGTCGTTCGGCGCGTCCGCATACTGGATCGGTCACTTCGACGACCTCACGGGCTCGATCGGCCATGTCGGCAGGTTGCTCGACCAGAACGTGGGAAGCCGGGCCAGGTCGACGAACGTGGATCGACAGGTCGTGGTCACGTGTCGCTTGCTCCTTGCACTCTTCGCGTGGGGGCTGGCGGCCTTGTCGATCGTGCGCGACTGGCTCAGACACCGCACACCGGTCGCCCTGCTCTGTCTGTTCATGGCGCCGTTCCCGCTGCTGTTCATGCAGCCCTATGGCGGCGAGATGGCACTCCGTGTGTGCTTCTTCTCGTTGCCCGCGGCATCGATCCTCATCGCCAGGTTGGTCGTGCCGACGCCGCGCTTCGCCGTCGTCCGCCTCGCCGCGATCGCGGCGACGGCCGGTCTGCTGGTACCCGCGTTCGTCACGGCGCGCTATGGGAACGAGAAGTTCGAGATGATCTCCGACGACGACATCGCCGTGGTGGGTCAGCTGTACGACCAGGCTCCGGCGGGTTCGCTGGTGTTCGTTGCCACGCTGCAGACCTTGCAGTACGTCGACCGCGTCGACGAGGTGCGCTTCCGCGACCTGCCGAGCGGCACTCCGGCACGGGTCACCGAGCGCCTCGATCGCTACCCGGAGGCGACTCACGTCTACCTGATGTTCACCGAGACCCAGGCCGCCTATGGCGTCGTCGCTGTTGGTCGTGCCGACGACTGGCTCGACGACCTCGCCGCCGAGTTCTTCAGCACCGGTCGATACATGGTCCGGGCCCAAGCCGGCCACAGCGTGTTGCTCGAACTGGAGCGCGGATGACGGCGCTGACGATCGTCTCCCGTGGGCTCGGGATTCCCCTGACCTTGCTGCTGCTGGCCACCCTGGTGTGGCTCGACGTGCGCCGAGTCGCCGGACGGCGCGACCCGTTCGTGCTGCGCGGCGCGGCGGCGATCATGGCCGGGTTGTTTGTCCTGGTGGTGGTGGCCCGGTTCGTCGAATTCGCCTGATTCGCCGTCAACCAGCAGGTCGCGCAGCGACGGGACCAATATTGCAGTCCCATGACGATCGGCACGCGAACGACATGTTAAGGTGCCGTCCGACTTTGTCGAAAAGATGAGTGGCGAGGGGCTTTCGGTCCACAGAGTCGTGACCTACGAACCCTAGCCCTCGCTCTCCGTCGTCAGCACGATACGGATAGCGCGATGTCTCCGGGGCGCCGGTGGCCAGCAACTCCAATCCACATTCAGCGGGCGTCGTTGAGGAACATCGAAATGAAGCGAGTCAGCATCGCCCTTGCCTGCATTGGCATGGCCACTGCCGCAGTCGTCGTGGGTCACGCGCCCATCACCACTGCCGCGCAGAACGTCTTCTACGTCAACTGCGCCAGCGGCAACGACGGCGGCAGCGGGACGATCGATCAGCCGTGGCTGACGTTGGCGCGAGCATCGGCTGCGCCGCTGACGCCCGGCGGTCAGTTGTTGCTCGCTCGCGGTTGCGTGTGGAACGGCCAACGCCTGGAGGCTGCATGGAACGGGCAACCAGGTGCGCCGATCACGATCACCGGCTATGGGAGTGGCTCACGACCGACCATTCGTAATGGTGGCAACCTCAACGTGAAGGTGACGGGCAGCTTCCTCGTCATCGACGGGCTCGAGTCGGGCAACGATCCTCGCCAACTCGCCGCGTGCGGCCAACCGCTCGGGCAGTACTACGGGTTCAGCTTCCTCAACGGCGCACACGACAACACGTTGACGAACTCCGTGTCGAGTGGGTCGACAGCCGGCGTGCACCTGGCGGTGACGTCGCGCGCCAATCGCATCGTCAGCAACGTGTTCACCGGGAACAACGTGCTGCAGACGTTCGGCACCAGCGGCGACATCGGGGCATGGGGCGTGAGTGTGCACAGCAACGACAACGAGATCGCCTTCAATCAGTTCTCGAGCAACGCCGCGGTCTGCACGAACGGGGCGATTCCGTTGGAGAGCAATTCGCTCGAACTGTTCGAGGCGAGCGGCAACTCGATCCACGACAACGTGTCGCTCAACGATCGCGTCTTCACCGAGCTCGGCAGCACGGCGAGCATCAAGAGCGCCAACAACGTCTTCTCCAACAACGTGTTCGCTACGTCACGGGCCACGGCACGGTTCATCGTCACCCGCGGCGCCAACGACACGACGTACGGACCGGTGTACAACACGCAGGTCACCAACAACACGACCTTCGAGACCGGTTCGGGGAGCCAGGGCGTCGTGTGCGACCGCGGCTGTGCCCCCGGAGTGCTGCACCTCTCTGGCAACATCCTCTGGGCGGAGGAAAAGGCGATCTACGCCGATGCTCCGTTCGACCTCGGACCGAACCTGGTGTGGAACAGCGCCGGCGCCCCGATGGTGCAGGTTCCCGGATCGCTCGCCGGGATCGCAATCGCCAACCCCGGGTTTGCCGACCCTGCCGCCAACAACTTCACCGCCCTGTCCGCTCCCGGCTACGGGGCCAGTGCCGGGGCCCCGGGCGCGCAGCCATCGCCGTTGCGGATCCTCGACACGCGGCCCGGCAGTCAACAGCGCGGCTACTCCGGCGCCAAGCCCGGGCCTGGTGACGTCGTGTCGGTGCAGGTGGCCGGCCGCGCCGGCATCCCCCAGACCGGTGTCGCCGCGGTCACCATGAACGTGATCATCACCGAGTCGATGGGTGACGGCTTCGTCACCGTGTGGCCGTCGGGAAGCCCGCGGCCCCTGGCTTCCAGCCTCAACGTCGAAGGCGTCGGCTCGACGATCTCCAACCTCGTCACGGTCCCGGTCGGCGCCGACGGCAAGGTCAACATCTTCACCCAGAGCGGCGGTCAGCTCGTCGCCGACGTCGCCGGGTGGTTGCCGACCAGCGCCTTCACCGGCAGTGTTCCGACCCGCGTCCTCGACACACGGGCCGGAGCCGAGCAGACCGGCTACAGCGGGGCGAAACCGAACCGCGGATCGGTCGTCGAGGTGCAGTTCGGCGCGGCGCAAGGGATTCCGACGCAGGGTGCAGCGGCGGTCGTGCTCAACATCACGGCCACGAATTCAGACGAAGGCGGGTTCGTCACCGTCTGGCCGTCCGGCGGAGCGCGACCGCTGGCATCGTCGTTGAACACGGTTCGCGGCGGGACGGTTTCCAACCAGGTGACCGTGGCGCCAGGGGCGAACGGCAAGATCTCGATCTTCACGCAGTACGGCACCGATCTCGTCGTCGACTTCTTCGGCTATTACCGCGCCGGGCAATCGTTCGTGCCGGCGGTGCCGACCCGCATCCTCGACACGCGCCCTGGCCCGACGCAGCTCGAATATCAAGGCGGACGGCCGGCCGCCGGTCAGACGGTCCGTCTGCCGGTGCTGGGCCTCGGCCCCGTGCCGGCGACGGGCGTGAAAGCATTGATCCTCAACCTCACTGCGACCGAAGCGGCATCGCCCGGATTCGTCTCGGCGTGGCCGGGTGGAGAGGCACGGCCGTTCACTTCGGTGCTCAACCTGACTGCGATCGGCCAGACCCGCTCCAACGCGGTGTTCGTCCCCGTCGGTTCCGACGGTTCGATCCAGCTGTTCACGCAATCGGGTACGCATCTCGTCGTCGACGTGACGGGGTGGATCTCCGGCTAGATCAGCGCGGTCGTGCCCTGATCGACGTGGTTGTCGCGTCCCTCTACTGTGGGGCATCGAGCGCATGCGCATCCTGTTGATCGCCGACTTCTACTGGCCGTACCTGGGTGGGGTGGAACAGCATGTGCGCTCGCTCGCTGCCGCGCTGGCCGAACGCGGTCACACGGTCACCGTCGCCACGCTCGCCAAGCCCGGCCTTCCAGGGGACGAACGCGACTGCGACGTCCGCGTCCGCCGTTTGACCAGCATGACCCAGCGCGTGCCGTGGCTCTTCACCTCGAACGAGCGGCCGTGGGCACCGCCCATCGCCGACCCGGCGATCGTTCGCCAGCTGCGCAAGGTGATCGCCGAGGAGCGGCCGCACATCGTTCACGGTCACGATTGGCTGGCCCGCTCGTTCCTGCCGCTCCGACGCTGGAGCCGGCGCCGGTTCGGCACGCGGTACGTGTCCTCGTTGCACTACTACACGCTTTCGTGTGCGCGAAAGAATCTGATGCACGTCGACGCGCAGAAGATCGAAACACCGTGCGGCGGACCCGCCTTCGGCAAGTGCTTGAGGTGTGCAAGCCGTCATTACGGAACCGTCACCGGCTCGATCACCACGCTGGGCAACCTCATCGGTGCAGCGGCCGACCAGCGTGCGGCTGCCGTCACGGTCGCGGTCAGCAAGGCAACGGCGATCGGCAACGGGCTCGACCCCGTGGAGGCGAGGGTCGCCGTCGTGCCCAACTTCCTGTCGCCCGCTGCCGATGCCGCAGCTGCCGACGACGGCGAGCTGAACCGACTGCCGGACGGTGACTTCATCGTGTTCGTGGGCGATCTGCGGCCGATGAAGGGGCTCGACGTGCTGCTGGGGGCCTACGCCGGGTTGACCCCGACGATGCCGCTCGTCCTGATCGGTAAATCGTGGCCCGACACCCCCGACATTCCCGACAACGTGTTGGTGTTCGAGAAATGGCCGAACCAGTCGGTGATGGAGGCGTGGCGGCGGTGCGCCATCGGCGTCGTTCCGTCGGTGTGGGCGGAGCCGTTCGGGATCGTCGTCATCGAGGCGATGGCGGGCGGTGCCGCCGTCGTGGCAGCAGACGTCGGTGGCATCCCGGAGATCGTCGAGGACGGGGTGTCCGGGGTGCTCGTGCCTCCGGGCGACGCCGATGCGCTCCGCGACGCGCTGCAAGCACTGGTCAGCGATCCGCTACGGCGCGCCGAGTTGGGTGCGGCAGCCAAGCGGAGAGCAGAGTCGTTCACCGCCACGGCGGTGATCCCGGCGATCGAAGATCTCTACCGACGACTTCTGCCGCCGGCGACGCGTGCCGCCAGCACGTCTTCATAGACGGTCTCCAACGCGGTCACCGTCTGTTCCCACATCGGTACGAAGGTTCGGGCCGGCTGGGAGTCCTCTTGGATCTTGTGGACGATCAATGCCCCGATGGTCTGTGCATCAGCCCCCGGCGGGACGATGCTGATCTCGCCGAACTGGGCAAGCTCGGCCAGCGCCGTGCCATCGGCAACGACCAGCGGACGGCCGACCGCGATCGCCTCCAGACCGACGACACCCTGCGACTCGTAGTCGCTGAGCAACGTGACCAATCGCGACGAGCGGAACAGCGCCGCCATCGCCTGCCGATCTTCCGGCCCGATCACGACGAACTCGACGATGTCGTCAACGTCCAGTCGGCGCGCCAACGACTCCAACTGCGGTCGGTACGGACCGTCGCCGACGATCCGCAGCACGACCTCAGGGATCTTCTTGCGGATCGCCGGGAGCGCCTCGATCACGCGGTGATGACCCTTGTACCGCTCGAGACGGCCGACGGAACAGACGATCTTCTGCGCCGCGGACGCCTCGCCGTTGACGTCCAGGAAGTCCTGGGCGACTCCGTTCGTGATCGTCTCGAAGCGATCGGCAGGCAGGCGCAACCGCCGGCGGAAGAAGTCGGTCTCGAACTTGGAGACTCCGATCAAGCGATCGGCGCGCGCCAACAACGGTCGCAGAGCCGCTTGCTGCAACGGCCGCAGCGAGCGGCGCACCGCCGATGAGTGACCGCCGCTGTGAAACGTCACGATGAGTGGTTGCTTGGACCGCAGCGCGGCGCTCATCGCCAACGGGGCGACGAACGTGTGGTAGCCCTGGCAGTGGACGATGTCCCACCGCCGTGACGTGATGTACGAGTACACGCCGGGCGCGAAGTAGAAGTCGAGGTCCGCAGGACGAGCGCGAACGCGCACGACGCGGACGCCGTCGACCACGTCCTCACCGGTCGGCAACGGCTCGAAGCACGTCGTCAGCACCGTCACGTCGTGTCCTCGTGCCACCATCCTGCGCGCGACTTCGGCGGTGTGGATCTCTGTGCCTCCGACGAACGGTGGATACCGCGCCGTGACGTAGAGGATCGACATCGTCGCCTCTTTACCCCGACGCGGCCCTCGTGAACCGTTGTTCTCGCGCCTACGATCGCCGGGTGTCGTCGGAGCAGTTCTCGACTGATGATGCAGATGCGGATGCCAGGTCGCGACTCGACGTCGTGGTCGTCAGCTTCGAGACGCCGGGGCTCCTCGATTCGTGTCTGCGCTCGATCGCCGCGTCGCCACGCGCCGGCAACGTCGTCGTCGTCGACAACTCGACGACGTCGGCCTGTGCCGATGTCGCCGCCGATCGCCATCCGTCGGTGACGCTCATCCGACCCCCTGCCAACGTCGGGTACGGGGCGGCGGCGAACATCGGCGTCGAGGCGACGACGACCGATGTGGTGCTGATCCTGAACGCCGACACGTGGCTCGCCGCCGGTTCTGTCGAAGCCTTGCTCGACTCGTTCGACCGACACGCCGATGCAGCGGTCGTCGGCCCGCGGCTGTCGACCGAGTCGGGGGTGGTGCAACCGTCGTGTGCGCGCTTTCCAACTCCGGCGAGTGTCTGGCTGCACCAGTCCGGCGTGTGGAAGCTGTTCCGACGCACCCCACTCGGGCCCGTCACCCAGCCCTTCTTCGAGCCGGCGGGGGCCGGCGTCGTCCCGTGGGTGCTCGGCGCCGCCTTGGCAGTCCGGAGATCGGCGTTCGAACGCGTCGGCGGCTTCGATCCCGCCTTCTTCATGTACTACGAGGAAGTCGATCTGTGCCGGCGCCTCGCCGCGATCGGCTACACGACGCGGTTTGCGCCCACCGCCAACGTCCACCATGTCGGAGGCGCGAGCACAGCAGGCGACGCGGCCACCATGCGACGGACGATGTATCGAAGCCTGGCCACGTACACAGCACGGCATGGCGGGCGGGGCCAATCCCTGTTGCTGCGCGTCGCCGTCGTCGCAGCCGAGATGATGCAGATGCTGCGCGATGTGGCGCTGGCGATCCTTCGCCGGCCACGCCGCCCGCACCTGGCCGCGGCACGCAATCGCTGGTCGACCGTCGGAGACGCCTTGCGTGGCTGGCCCGCGGCGAGCGCCGCGGTCAGCGTCGAGCGAGTCGCCGCGTGAGCACGGCACCGAGGCGACGGCTCGATTGGGTGTTCCTGCTGCCGACGATCGAACACCTTCCCGTCGACGTCGCCATCGTCGCCGGCGGCGACGAGGAGTTGAGCAACAGCCTGATCAGTTCCGGGCTTGCTCTCCGATGCACCCCGGCGTCGACGACCGCCGAGCCGGGGCCGCTCGTCGTGGCGTGGGCGGATGCTGGCGAACCCATCGACCGCATCGCCGGATTGGTCGCCCCTGGCGGGGCAGTCGTCATCGAGGTAGATCGCCGACGACGCGGCCGGCGATCGGCGACGCTCGCCCGCATCAGCGCCCGCCTCGCCGCATCCGGCTGCCGGGTCACGTCGGCGCACCTCGTCACTCCGACCTTTGCCGAACCGCGGCGAATGCTGCCGGTCGACGCACCGAACGCCGTGCGCTGGCACTTGCGCACGCTGTTCGTGCCGGGCACGCCCGTCATGGTCGCCGGGCGGGCCATGCTCGCCACGATCTCGCGTGCACCGTTTGCGTCCCGTCTGTTGGGCGCGCTCGCGCCTCGCCTGTTGGTGATCGGCTGTCGCGCGAACACCATCCCTTCGGCGGAGCCAGCCATCGTGCTGACAAGTGGATACGACCCCGGCAGTCGCAGCATCGTGTTGCGCTTCGGGCGTCGAGATCGCGCTCCGGGCACCGTCGTCAAGGTGGCCAGCGGCGCCGAGTCCGCCGCGGCGACGGTCGGCGAGCACCAACGGTTGCGCATGCTGCACGACACGTTGCCGTGGGAACTGCGACGCGCCTTGCCGGCACCGATCGCACTCACCACCATTGCCGGCCGCACGGCGTGCATTCAGAGCTGCGCGCCGGGGCCGAGCCTCAACGCGCTGGCCGGCAGCGTGCTCCGTCGTGCGGCGCGCAAGCACGGCGACCTCGCCGCGGTCGTCGAGTGGCTCAACGCATTCGCCGTGGCGACCCGTGTGTCGTCATCGACGGGATCACAGGAGTGGATGCACGTCTTCGCCCAAGCGAAGTCATCCCTGCGCCTCGGCGCGGCAGCGCACGAGCTTCTCGATCGCGCCGAACAGCGGGCGACGGACACTGGTCTTGCCGGCATCGCCGTCCACCAACACTTCGATGCGGGGCCGTGGAACGTGCATCTTCATCGCCGTTCGCTCACACTCGTCGACTGGGAGCACGACGAGCACCGACCGGCCGACTCGTTGGGCCCGCCGCTCGCCGACGTGCTGTATCTCGTGACGTATTGGTACTTCCTCGTGAGCAAGGTGGCGACGCCCGATGCGGAGGGCGAGGCACTGCTGCGCTTGTTCGCCACACGCATGCCGAGCGACGATCACGTCGTCGCCGCACGACGAGCCATCGACTCCTCCCTGCGCGCGCTCGGGCTCGAGCGATCCTGTGTGCCGGCAGCGTTGGTGGCGATGTGGGCGGAACGGGCGGTGTACACGCGGGCGCGTCGCGCCGGCTTCAGCGCGTCCTCACCCGAAGGGGTGACAGGGGAGTTGCGACCAGCGGCGTTTGTCCGGATTCTGGCCGCGGCGAGCGAGGAGCTGTTCACTGCCGATGGTTGGTATGCCTTCGCGGTGGGTACCGAAACCGCCAATGAGGATCCATCGCGAAAACCGCGCGGCGAGCCAATCCGAGGCTGATTTCGTCGATTCCTTGCCGGCACGATGAGGCCTACCGAGCTCGAGTGTTTCGTCGAGGGCGCGCCGGCAGTGGCGGTTGAGGTGACGCGGCGCCTCGACGAACGACCGTTGCTGATCGTGGGCGGTCGTCAGCGTGGTGAGCGCTCGCTCCTCGACATGTCGCAGCACTGGTACGGCTACGACCTGGGCGTGATCGTGCGCATCGACGGCTCCGGTGTGACCACCGCGCTCGAGTACGACTCGCGCCCCGGGGCGCGCGGCACGGACGATCCTGTTCTGTTCAAGAGCGCGTCGCGCGTCGGTGATCGCCTCTACTGCTGCACCCAGACCGAGGTGATCGTGTACTCGATGCCTGGTCTCGATGAGCTCGCCTACATCAGCCTGCCGATTTTCAACGACGTGCATCACGTCGTTCCATCTCCGGACGGCACGCTGCTCGTCGCCGTTTCCGGCTTGGAGGCGGTGGTCGAGGTGACACTGACCGGCGAGATCGTTCGCGAGTGGAACGTGCTCGGCGAGGACACGTGGAGCACCCACTCGCCCGCCGTCGACTACCGGCACGGCGTTGATCTGAAGCCGCACCGCGCCCATCCGAACTACGTGTTCTTCGTCGGTGTGGAACCGTTCGTGACTCGGTTCGAGTGCCGCGATGCGATCGCGTTGAACGACCCGGCGCGTCGAATCGACATCGGCGGCGAGCGCGTGCACGACGGCGTCGTCGACAACGGCGTCATCCACTTCACGACGGTCGACGGGCGCGTCGTGATGGTCGACCAGCGCGACCTGCGCGTCGTCGATCGCCGCGTGCTGCGACGTCCCGGACAGCACGACGATGACGACGTCGTCGCCGGATGGTGCCGCGCTTTGCACTTCGACGACGAATACTGCTGGGTGGGCTTCTCGCGCATCCGGCCGACGCGTCTGCGCCAGACCGTCGCCTGGATCCGCAGCGGAGGTGCCGAACAGGCGCCGACGCGCATCGCCCGCTATCGGCGCGCCGACTGGACGTGCGACGCCGAGATCGACCTGGAACCGTTCGGCCTCAATGCCGTGTTCAGCGTGGTGCCCGCATGAACGACGAGTTGACGGACCCCTCCTC
>DATBKA010000416.1:0-12909 GCA_036556105.1 Ilumatobacteraceae bacterium
TGGCCTCGTGCTTGGTCGACCCGGCGGGGCCGACGAAGAGGTAGGCGTGCACTGGATCGGCCGCGGCGCGCGACAACCTGGCGATCGCCTGCGACTGACCGACGACCGCGGTCCAGACCGAGTCGGGCGCGACCACGTTCACAACCCGAGCCGTTCCTTGACGGCGCGGCGGATGCTCGTGCCGACCTCGTCCATGCTCGCCGCGCCGTCGATCACCGCCCAGTGGTCAGGGTCGGCCGCAGCCATCGCCCGGAACCCGTCACGGACCCGCGTGTGGAACCCCTCGCCTTCGCGTTCGAATCGGTCGAGTTGGCGGCCGCGCATGCGCCGCTCGAGCACCTCCGACGGGGTGTCGATCAGTACGACGAGGTCCGGCCAGCACTCGCCGACCGCCCACTCGTTGATCTCGCGGATCTCGTCGAGGGGGAGGTTGCGCCCGTAGCCCTGGTAGGCCAGCGTCGAGTAGACGCTGCGGTCGCTGACGACGTCGCGGCCGCTGGCAAGCGCAGGAGCGACGATCTCGTCGATGTGTTGTGCCCGGTCAGCAGCGATCAGCAGCGTTTCGGCGCGGTGCGACAGATGGGTCAGCGACGTGTCGTGGAGGATGGCCCGGATCCTGGCGCCGATGTCGGTACCACCGGTCTCGCGGGTCAGCACCGCATCGAGGTGGGTGGCCAACCGCGCGGCGTGCGTGCTCTTCCCGGTTCCTTCCGCGCCTTCGAGGGCGATGTAGCGACCCCGTTCCATATCGGGCGCACCATATCCAGCCGGATGGGTTACTCTGTGTTTGAGAATTGAATCCTGAATAATGAGATCGACGAAGAACGACGATGTGGATGAGCGTGACGGTCGCTGCGGCGATCTTCCAGACCTGGCGCACAGCGATGCAGCAACGGCTGCGCGCGCTGCTGTCGGTCAGCGGCGCCGGCTTCGTCCGCTACGTGTGGGGAGCGCCGATCGCGTTTGCCGCAGTGGCGGTGATGGCGCTCAGTGGCCAGCGGTTGCCGGCCATCCCGTGGCGCTTCTGGCCGTTGATCGCCGCCGGAGGCCTGGCGCAGATCGTGGCCACGATTCTGCTGATCAGTGCCTTCGACGCTCGCGGCTTTGCCGTCGGCACGGTCTACTCGAAGACCGAGGTCGTGCAAGTAGCGGTGTTCTCGGCTGTCCTGCTCGGCGAGGTTTTGCGACCGTTGGGCTGGCTCGCCACGATCCTGTGCCTCAGCGGAGTCGCCGTGCTGGCCGGTGGACGCACGGTCCTCCGCCACCCCGACCGTGCCGCGGTCCTCGGCTTGTTCGCCGGCAGCGGGTTCGGGTTGGCAGCGGTGGCGATCCGCGCTGCCTCGCAATCACTCGGTGACTCACCCGCGCTGGTGCGCGCCATCGTTGCCCTGGCGGTGATGAACACGATCCAGACGGTCGTGCACGGCGGCTACCTCGTCGCCCGCCAGCCGAAGCAGGTCCGGCTGACGTTCGAGCACTGGCGGTCCAGTTCCGTGGTCGGGGTGCTCAGCGTGTGCGGGTCGGCGTGCTGGGCGTGGGCGTTCTCGCTGCAGAACGCGGCTCGAGTGCGCACCTTCGGACAGGTGGAGTTGCTCGTCACGTTCGCCGTGGCCCACTTCTGGCTGCACGAGCGACACAGCCGGCGCGACTACGCCGGCACCGGGCTGGTGCTGGCCGGCGTCATCGGCGTGATGCTCGCCGGCTGACCCCTACCCTCAGGTGGAGGCCTTCTTCGCCGTGGCCTGGCGCGGTGCAGCCTGGCGTGGTGCTGCCTTGCGTGACGCCGCCTTGGACGCGGCAGCCTTCTTCGTGGCCCGCGCCTTCTTGGCCGGTGCGCCACCCTTCTCGATGATCGCCTCGCGCCGCAAGGCGAGCAGTTCGTAGGCGCGTTCGGGGGGCATCGCCTCCAGGCGGTCGCCCTTCGACAGCGAGGCGTTGGTCTCTCCGTCGGTGACGTACACCCCGAACCTGCCGTCCTTGGCCACCACGGGGCGACCGCTGACAGGATCGTTACCGAACTCGCGCAGCGGGCCCTTGGCGGCCATGTTCGTGGCACCACCCCGGCGGAACACCTTCGGTTGGGCGAAGATGGCGAGGGCCTCATCGAGCGTGACCGTCAGCAGCTGTTCCTCGTTGCCGAGGTTGCGGAAATCCTTGCCCTTCTGGACGTAGGGGCCGTAGCGCCCGTTGTTGGCGACGATCTCCTGGCCGTCGGCCGGGTCGACGCCGAGTTGGCGCGGCAGTTGCAGCAGCTGCTCGGCCTCGTCGATGGTCAGCCGTTCGAGCACCATCGTCTTGAACAGGCTGGCCATCTTCGGCTTGTCCAACCCGGGCGGCAGGTTGTCCGGTGCACCCCACTGCACGTATGGCCCGTAGCGACCGTTCTTCGCGTACACGGGGTAACCGTCGAGCTCGCCGATCGGCTCGTCGCTCTTCGGTGCGGCGAGCAGTGACAAGGCGACGTCGACCGTGAGCTCGTCGGGGGCAAGGTCGTCGGGAACGCCGGCCGTATCGTCGCCGCGCTTCACGTACGGCCCGTACTTGCCAGGCTTGACGACGATCTCGTTGCCGTCCGGATCGTCGCCGATGCGGAACGTGTTGATCTCGGCGGCGTCGATCTCGTCGAGGTTCTCCTCTACCAGGCGCTTCAAGCCCGGCAGGTCGTCTTCGTCGTCACCGAAGTAGAAGTTGCGCAACCAATCCTGCTTCTGACGCTCGTGGCGGGCGATCGAGTCGAGATCCTCCTCGATGCGCGCCGTGAAGGCGTAGTCGACCAGCTCGTCGAAGTGCTTCTCCATCAACCCGACGACGGCGAACGCCGTCCACGTCGGCACCAACGCCTGGCCCTTCTTCCACACGTAGCCGCGGTCCTGCACCGTCTGGATGATCGAGGCCCACGTCGACGGCCGGCCGATGCCCAGCTCCTCGAGACGTTTGACCAACGATGCCTCCGTGTAACGGGCCGGCGGCGACGTGGTGTGGCCGTTCGGTGTCAGCGCCGCAACCGCGACCGGCGCGCCGACGGTCAAGGGTGGGAGCAGCGCCTCGCGGTCTTCGTCACCGTCGCCGTCGTCGACCGATTCGATGTAGACCTGGCGGTAACCGGGAAAGGTGATAGTGGTCCCACTCGCCGCGAACACCGCCGCCGTTGGCGCACCATCCCGCGTCGGGTCGGCCGCCGTGGCACCGAGTCGCACCGTAACGGTCGTGCCGACGGCGTCGGCCATCTGCGAGGCCAGTGTGCGCTGCCAGATCATGCGGTACAGGGCCAGTTCCTGCCCGTTCAACTCACCGGCCAGTGAGTCGGGGCTGCGCAATGGGGTCGAGGGGCGGATCGCCTCATGCGCCTCCTGGGCGTTCTTGATCTTCGTCGTGAACTGCCGCGGCGCGGGCGAGAGGAACGTGCTGCCGTACTCGCGCTGCACCTGGGCGCGCACCGCGCCCAGTGCTTCGTCGCTGAGCATCACGTTGTCGGTGCGCATGTAGGTGATGTAGCCGCGCTCGTACAGCCCCTGGGCGACGCGCATCACCTGCGATGCGCTGAGCCGCAGTTTGCGGCCGCCTTCTTGTTGCAGCGTCGAGGTCATGAACGGCGCCTTGGCCGTGCTGCGATACGGCCGCTCCTCAACCGAGCGCACCGTGAACTCGCTGCCGGCGAGCGCTGTTGCCAGCCCTCGGGCGCGGGTCTCGTCGACGACCACGATGCCCTTCTTCGGTCGGCCGTCGCTACCGAAGTCCTTGCCCGTGGCGACCTTGATCTCGTCGAGAGCGACGAGCGTCGCCGAGAACGCCGGCGACGTCGCCGTCAGGAGGTCGATGTCCCAGTAGCCGGCCTGCACGAAGGCGATTCGCTCGCGCTCGCGCTCGACGATCAAGCGGATCGACGGGCTCTGGACGCGGCCCGCCGACAGGCCGCGGTTGACGCGTCGCCACAACACCGGCGACACCTCATATCCATACAGGCGGTCGAGGAGGCGACGAGTCTCGGCTGCGTCGACCAGCCCGTAGTCGATGCCTCGCGGATTGTCGACGGCGTGGTCGATGGCGGCTTTGGTGATCTCGTGGAACACCATTCGCTTGACCGGGATCTTCGGCTTCAAGTACTCGAGCAGGTGCCAGCTGATGGCCTCGCCCTCGCGGTCTTCGTCGGTGGCGAGGTACAGCTCGCTGGCGTCCTTCATCAAGGCGCGTAGCTCTTTGACCACCTGCGCGCCGCGCTGGGTCAGCTCGTAGGTCGGCTTGAAACCGTTGTCCACGTCGATCGACAGGCCCTTGCTCGGCAAATCGGCGACGTGACCGACCGAGGCACGCACGTCGAACGCGTTGCCCAGGAACTTCGAGATTGTCTTGGCTTTTGCTGGCGATTCGACGATGACGAGAGGTTTGGCCATGGCGGTCGTATCGCTAGGGGATGGTAGGGGTGCTTGTCAAGGCGACCCCACGCCTGCGTCTCAGACGAGTTCGGGCTCCCGCTCGGAGTCTTCCTCGTGGTAGCCCTCGACGTTGATGTGCGGCAGCACCTTGTTGAGCCGCTTGGGAAGCCACCAGTTGCGGTCGCCGAGCAGCTCCATCGTCGCCGGCACCAACACCATTCTCACGACCGTCGCGTCGACGAGCACAGCAGAAGCCAAGCCGAGTCCGAACAGCTTCAAGCTGCGGTCGTCGCCGAGCACGAACGCCGAGAACACCGAGACCATGATCAGCGCCGCGGCGGTGATGACACGTGCCGTCACCGCCAGGCCGTCGGCGACGGCGCGGGCATTGTCGCCCGTGCGGTCGTACGCCTCCTTCATCCGCGACAGCAGGAACACCTCGTAGTCCATCGACAGGCCGAAGGTGATGGCGAACAGCATCATCGGTGCCCACGCCTCGACCGGCCCGGCCTTGCCGATGCCGAACAGCCCCTTCAGCCACCCCCACTGGAAGATGGCGACGATGATGCCGTAGGCCGCGCCGACGGACAGCACGTTCATGATGACCGCCTTCAGTGGCACCAGGATGCTGCGGAAGACGATCATCAGCAGCAAGAAGCTGAGGATCAGGACGGCACCGATCAACAACGGAAGGCGCTCGCCGAGATAGGTGGCAAAGTCGACGCTGGCGGCCGTCTGCCCGCCGACCTTGACATCGAGTCCGGTGGTGGGGAGCTCCGTGTCGCGCAGGCGGTGGACGAGATCGGACGTGGCCTTGTCCTGTTGCGAGGCTTCCGGGAACACCTGCCAGAGCCATGTTCCGGGGGAGCGCTCGATGCCAGCGTTGAAGAACGCCACCTGACCCTGTTGCTGCTCGGCCGCCAGCACGTCGTCGACGAGCTTGGCGGTCTCGGCGGTGACGCCCGGGTCCGTGCTGAGCAGGATCAGCGGGCTGCTGGCACCCGGCCCGAAGCCGTCGGCCATGAGGTCGTACGCCTGGCGCGCCGTGGTGTCTTCCTTGAGGTTGCCGGTGTCGCCGAAACCGAGCCGGATCGAGAACAGTGGCAGCGCCAACAACACGAGGATCGTCAGGGCGATGAGCAACGGCGGCCATGGGCGACGCTGGATGAACCGGCTCCACCGATACCAGAACTGCTGCTCGCGCGGCCGGGCATGGTGGTGCGGAAGGTGCTTGCGCAGGGTCTTGCCGAACGGCAGGAAGCTGGCGCCCATGACGACTGCCGCGAACACCAAGGCGAGCCCGAGGGCGGCACCGAGGGCGAGACCGGTGAACACGCCGACCATGGCCAGCAGCACGAAGGCACCGACAGCGACCGCGGCGGCCCGCGTCGTCTCTTCGATGCGCCGGCCGGCGAAGCCGATCAATGCGGGCAGCAGCGTGACCGCGGCGATCATCATGATCAGCACGCTGAGGGCGCTGGCCACCGCGAGACCGCGGACGAAGGCCAGACCGATGATGAACAAGCCGAGTAGCGAGATCATCACGGTGATGCCGGCAAAGACCACGGCACGGCCGGATGAATCCACGGCTTGCACCACCGCTTCTTCTCGCTCCATGCCGGCGTGGAAGTTCTCTCGATATCGCGTCACGATGAACAGCGCGTAGTCGATGCCGACGCCGAGACCGATCATCGCCGCGATCTGCGGAGAGAACTCGGGCATGGCGAAGCCGTTGGAGACGATGCCGAGGACACCTGCACCGACGCCGAGGCCGAACAGCGCCGAACCGATTGGCAGACCCATGGCGAGTACCGAACCGAAGGCGACGAGCAAGATGATGACCGCGGCGAGCACGCCGAGGATCTCGCTCTCGGGCAACTCGAACGGCTGGAACAGCTGGCCGCCGTACTCGATGCGCAGCCCGTCGGGGCCATGCACTTCTTTGCCGAGGTCTTGGATCTTGTCGGCCAGCTTCTGCACGTCCGACTGGCTGCGCTCGGTGAGGTTGATCTGGGCAAACGAGATCGGCTTGGCGGTGCTGTTGAACGACGCGCCGTCGGGCGTGTACGGGCTGATCACCTTGACGCCGTCGAGCTTGTCGACCTCGGCGAAGAACGGCTCCATCGCCGACTTCACGGCTGGGTCGTCGGTTCCGCTCGGGTAGGTGAACACGATCTGCGCCACCCAGCCGGCGTCTTCCTTGTCGCCTTGGTTCTGCAGCGCATCCTGGACGATCTTCGAGTCGCTGTCGGGCAGCTTGAAGTCGGTGTGGTAATCGGTTCCGATCCCACCACTGACCACACTGATGCCGATGAGCAACGGCAGCCAGATGGCGAACACCATGATCCGCCGCTTGCGGAAGCTGAATCGGGCAAGACGAGCTAGCACGGAGGGAGCTCCTTGATCTCAGCCCACACGGGCATGGTCGTCGGACTTTGCGTCGAGCGCGACGCTACCCTCAGCACCATCGACGAACGGTGTGACATACGACTCGGATGGAACGATGAGTTCGAGGAGGCATGGAACGCACTGGAAGGCGCCGAGCCACCAGGTCGAGTCACCCGGTTGGACCGCGGTTGGAGCACAGTGTTGCGCAACCTCGTCGCCGAGCCGTTGCGCGTCCGCAACATCGGGGCCGAGGTGGCCGTCGGCGACTGGGTGGTCCCCTCGGCGGAGCTCGATCGAATCGAAGCGGTGTTACCGCGGCGCAGCGCGTTCGTGCGCCGGGCCTCGTTCGAAGGCAGCCGCGCCGAGTCGCACACGATTGCTGCCAACATCGACGTCGTCATGCTCGTTCATGCGCTGACGTCACCGCCGAACCAGCGCCGGCTCGAGCGCGAGCTCGTCCTGGCGTGGGACAGCGGAGCGCGACCCGTGGTGGTGCTGACCAAGCGCGACCTCGTCGGCGACCCGGACGAGTCGGTCGAAACGTTGCAGGCCGCGGCGCCCGGTGTGACGGTCGTGACCGCGAGTGGGATCAGTGGAGAAGGTGTCGAGGCCTTGGCCGAGTTCGCCGCCGGCAATGCGACGATGGCCATGCTCGGCGCGAGTGGTGTCGGCAAGAGCACGTTGGTCAACGCCTTGCTGGGGCGCGGCCGGCAGGCGACCGCCGCCGTTCGGGAAGGCGATGGTCGCGGCCGCCACACCACCGTCGCCGTCGAGTTGGTGCGCCTTCCGAGCGGCGGATGGCTGATCGACACACCGGGTGTTCGCGCCGTCAGCCTGTGGAGCAGCGGGCACGGGATCGAACGTGCCTTCGCCGACGTGTTCGCATTGGTCGATCATTGTCGCTTCCGGGATTGCAAGCACGAAGACGAGCCCGGTTGTGCCGTGCAGGCCGCGATCGCCGCCGGTGACCTCGATCCTGCTCGCTTGGCGAGCATGAAGCGACTCGTCGCGGAGGAAGCGGCGTTGGAGGAAGAGCAGCGCGTCAATCTGCGCGCCCAGGATCGCCGGGGCGTGCGCAAGGCGAAGGTGACCTAGTGGTCGAGATCCCGATCATCGACATCGCCCCGTGGTGGGGCACGCGTCAGGAGCAGGTCGCGGTCGGCCGCGCCATCGACCGCGCCGCGAGAGAGTTCGGGTTCTTCCAGATCGTCGGGCATCGGCTGCCCCGACAGCGGATCGAGGCGATGCTCGCCGCCAGCGACGCGTTCTTCGCCCTGCCGCTCGACGTCAAGCGGCGCTCGACGCCGGTCGATCCGTCGATCAATCGTGGCTACGCGGCGCGAGGCACCGAAGCGTTGTCCTACAGCCTCGGTCGTGAGGCGCCGCCGGACTTGTTCGAGGCCTTCAACATCGGCGACGACAACGTCGACGCGACCGATCCTTTCTACGCGGCCGAGCTGCGCGGCGTGTTCGCACCGAACATCTGGCCCGACGAGGCTCCGCAGTTGCGCCCGGCCCTGGTCGGCTACTTCGAGGCGGCGCGGCAGGTCGCGCTCACGCTCACCGACATCTTCGCCGTTGCCCTGGACCTCCCCGACGGGTGGTTCGCGCCGTACGTCGATCGGTCGACGACGACGATGCGCTCCATTCGCTACGAGCGACGGGCCGGCGACTCCGATCCGCTTCCGGGTCAGCAGGGCATGGGCGCGCACACCGACTACGGGATCGTCACGGTGTTGTACGCCGAGCCGGTCGGCGGCCTGCAGATCGTCGGGCCGGGCGGCGATTGGATCGACGTCATGCCGGCAGCGGACGCGTTGGTCATCAACCTGGGTGACCTGACCGCGCAATGGACGAACGATCGGTGGCGATCGACCGTGCACCGTGTCGTTCCGCCTGCAGTCGCCGGTGGCGAAACAATCGTGCGCCGCAGCGCTGCGTTCTTCCTCGACGGCAACTGGGACGCGGTGATCGAGTGCCTTCCGACGTGCACCGACCCCGACCATCCGCCGCGCTACGCGCCGATCACTGCTGGACAGCACCTTGTCGCCAAGTTGATCGGTCCGCGAACGCTGCGTCCCAGCGATGCGGTCGATACGTCGGGGGATCGCGGCCGCTGACGCGCCGACTGGTGGTGCGCCGTGCCGGCCCGCGCTCTACGTTTGGCACATGGAATTCGCCTTCACCGACCGCTGCAACGAGTATCGCGCCGCGGTGTCCAAGTTCATGGACGAGTGCATCTACCCGAACGAGGCGGTGTACGCAGAGCAGATCAGGAGCAGTGGTGATCCGCACCATCACCCTGCGGTGATGGAGAAGCTGAAGGCCGAAGCTCGCGAGCGCGGGTTGTGGAACCTGTTTCATCCGCACAAGGAGTGGGGCCCGGGCCTGAACAACGCCGAATACGCGCCGCTCGCCGAGATCATGGGTCGCAGCACGATCGCCAGCGAGGCGATGAACTGTTCGGCGCCCGACACCGGCAACATGGAGGTGCTGACGATGTTCGGCACGCCTGAGCAGCAAGACATGTGGTTGCGCCCGTTGCTCGAGGGCGAGATCCGCTCGGCGTTTGCGATGACGGAGCCGGATGTTGCCTCGAGCGATGCGACGAACATCGCCTTGAGCATCGAGCGAGATGGCGACGACTACGTGCTCAACGGTCGCAAGTGGTGGATCACCGGGGCGATGCACCCGCATTGCAAGATCTTCATCGTGATGGGCAAGACCGACCCGGCTGCGCCACCACACCGACAGCAGAGCCAGATCCTCGTGCCGATGGGCACGCCCGGAATGACGGTCGTCAGGCCGCTGCCCGTGTTCGGGTACATCGATCCGGAAGGCCATGCCGAGCTGGTCTTCGACAACTGCCGCGTGCCGGCGAGCAACTTGCTGGCCACGGAAGGCGACGGGTTTGCAATCAGCCAGGCCCGGCTCGGGCCGGGTCGCATTCACCACTGCATGCGCTCCATCGGTGCGGCCGAGCGAGCGCTGGAGTTGCTGTGCCAGCGGGCCCTGTCGCGCACGACGTTCGGTCGTCGCCTCGCCGAACGCAGCAACATCATGGACTGGATCGCCGAGTCGCGCATCGACTTGGAGATGGTGCGCCTGCTGACGTTGAAGACGGCTTGGATGATGGACACCGTCGGCAACAAGGCAGCCGCGGTCGAGATCAGTGCGATCAAGGTGGCCGCACCGAACGTCGCCCTGCGGATCATCGACCGCGCCATCCAGGTGCACGGTGCCGGAGGTCTCAGTGCCGACTGGCCGCTGGCGCAGATGTATGCGCACCAGCGCACGCTTCGTCTGGCGGACGGGCCCGACGAGGTCCACAAGATGACGATCGCCCGTCGTGAACTGCGCCGCCACGATCCCGATTTCCGCATGGACGGGCCGGCCCGGATCGCACCCGGCGGTGGACGCGGCTGATGGAGGCCGGCGATCCGCTGGCAGCGCTGCGGGTCCTCGCTGCGCGCACCAAGGATTGGCGCTTCCACTGCTGGTACTGGGGGGATGCCATCGCCGTCGACGGCCTCCTCGATGCGGCTGTCGCCGGCGCCGGGCCGTATCGGGATCACGTTCGCGACACGTTGCTGCGGTGGCACGACCACTGCCTCCCCAACTTCGACGATGCCCTCGCGCCCGGTGCGGCGATCTTGCGCTACGTGATGGACGACCAATTGCCGGCCACGGCGGCGACGCGGGTGTTGTCGTTGATCGAGGGGTTGCCGAAGGTCGACGGGGAGATCCCCGCCCTCGAGCCGCATCGTCTCTTCTTCCGCTACGGCGTGTGCATCGACGCCGTGTACCACCTGCCGTCGTTCTATGCACTCGCCGCCCAGTGGCGCAACGAGCCGGCGCTCGCCGACAAGGCGGTGCGCATCGCCGTCGACACGATGAGAGTGCTGCGGTGCGAGACCGGCTGGGCGCAGTGGTTCGATCCGACGCACAAGAAGAACAACGGAGTTGCATGGAGTCGTGGGCTCGGCTGGGCGGTGCTCGGCTTGCTCGACCTGGCCCACATCCTCGACGGCAGCGGCAGCAGTGAGCCGACCGATCTCGCCGCCCAGGTGCTGCAGTGCCTGGCTGCCGCGCAGGGCCCGGATGGCAACTGGCCGGAGGTGCTCGAGCACCCCGCGGCTGGCACGGAGTCGTCGACCGCGGCGTTCTATGTGGCGGCTGCCCTGCATCCGGCGGCCCGTGACCTGGTGGCGTTGCCTGCCGACGTGTTGAAGCGCGCCACCGACGCATGCTGGCGAGCGCTCGCCGACGATGGCACGTTCACCGGGGTGACTGCCGACGTGTTGCCGAGTTGGGACATCACCACCTACGAGCACTGCCCGACGGAGCCGTCTCCGTGGGGGCAAGGGGCCGCGTTGCGGGCGTTCGCCGCGCTCGCCCGTCAGAGCTGATCAGTTGCCGTAGATGCGTGATGGCGTGACGACGACTGCCGCACGGCGCTGTTCGACCATGGTGCGGTCGTATTGAGCCCAGTCGTCGTGCGTGCCGCCGGCGGCCGTGAACACGTCGCGGAGGAGGAGCCGCAACTGCTCGGCGTCGACCATCGGCTGCGGATCGTCGGGACCGATGATGTCGGCGACACCTTCGACCGTCGCCCATGACCAGTCGGACCGGAACGTGACGGCGATCTGCGGACGCGTGCGCAGGTTGCCGAGCTTGACTGCCCCGTAGGTGACGAAGGCAACGGCTGGGTCGCCGGTCAGCGGATGTTGCATCGCACCGGCATTGACGAGTGACGCTTGGATCGAGCCGTCGGCGCGCAGCGTCGACACGACCGCAAGGAACTGCTGGCGGCGGGCGATCTGCATCGCATCATCCAAGGTCGATGCCACTGGCCTCTCCTCTCACGGTGGCGAGCACGTCGATGGCGCGGCTGAAACCGGTGCGATCGAGCCGCTCGCGCAGACGGGTGTTGGTGCTGACCACGGTCAGATCGGAGCCGACGCGCCGGGCCGCCCCGGCTGCGCCGAGGAGCACGCCCAGACCGACGTCGTCGAGAGCGGTCACCCCGTCGAGGTCGACGACCACTGGACGTTGCGGTTGGCGGGCGATGGCACGGGTCAGCGCGTCCTGCAGCACCGGCACCGTGGACAAGTCGACCTCACCGCGCAGCGCGACCACGACGGCGTCGCCGATCACCTCCGCCGTCGTCGAAAGGTCCATTGCCGCGCAGGATACGGTCATGGCGGCTCCAGTGCCATGGTTGCGGCTGCGGTGAGGGTGATGTCGGGCACGAGTGCGCCGATCATCGGCACGTCGGTGTGCGTCGTGTGGGTCACGGTGACCGTGACCGCGCCAGCGTGCTGATCAGTGCTGACGGCGATCGGTCGCAGCGCCACGGCCCGGGCCGACGCCCGGTCCGCTGACGCACCACTGCTCGCCGCGGTGGCGGCCGCCCGTGCCGCCTCGCGTGCTGCCAATTGCACGGCGAGTTGATCCCTGACGACGACGGCCAGTTGGACCATGCCCAGCAAGAACACGAGCAGCACGGGGAAGCACAACGCCAGCTCGACGGTGGCCTGGCCACGGTCGCGGTGGTGGCCCGGCAGCTCAGAGCTTGCTGGCCACTTCATCGATCACTCGATCGAAGAGGTGCCCGACCTTGCCGGCGCCACCGCCGCCGGTCGCCCAGGCGACGACCAGTAAGGCGACGAGCGCTGCGCCGAGCAGGACCAGTGCGTACTCAGTGGTGGCCTGGCCGGCGTCGGCGCCGGTGCGCAGCCATCGTCTCAACACGATGAACGCTCGTCTCATGATGCTCTCCTTCGGAAGGGTGGGTTCGGGTCGCTGCTCAGGTCCGCAGCGACGACAAGGCTCCGAGGAGCAAGGGAACGATGCCGAGGAGCACGAACGACGGCAGCGTGCAGACCACCAGCGGCGCTGCCAGACGTACGGGAAGCTCCCGTGCGGCGGCCTCGGTGTCGCGCCGCCGTTGTTGCCGGGCCTCGAACGCCAGTCGTTCGAGGAGTGGGGCCAATGGCAATCCGTAGCGGTCGGCGGCCGACAACGAGTCGACGAGCGGCTGGGCGATTGGCCCGAGCCTCGCGCCGAGCTCGGTCAACGCGTCGGCGAATCGCGTGCCGCGCATCATCGACTCGCCCACAGCCGCGAACGCGTCTCGAAGCGATGC
>DATBKA010000417.1:0-2158 GCA_036556105.1 Ilumatobacteraceae bacterium
AGAACCAGCGCTAGAACCAGCGCTAGAACCAGCGCTAGAACCAGCGCTAGAACCAGGGCTAGAACCAGGGCTAGAACCAGGGCTAGAACCAGGGCTAGAACCAGGGCTGGCAACGCCCGCCAGCACTGCAAAAGCCCAGCCCCGTTGGGTTGCACCAGCCGCCGCCGCTAGGCTTGCCAGCCGTTCTCCAGGGCGTTGCCGCGCCCGCAACGGCTCACACCACAGGCTCAGGCAAGAGGCTCACCATGTCGCAAACCACACTCGTCGCCATCCCTCGCACCGGCAGGGGCTCGTCGCCCGCCCGCCGCCTGCGCGCCGAGGGCCAGATCCCGGGAATCCTCTACGGGCGGGGCATGGAGCCGATCAGCGTCACCGTCGAGCGCCGCGAGTTCCGCATGGCACTCAGCGGCCCGGCGGGTGCCAACACCGTGCTGGCCTTGCAGATCGGCGGCGAGAGCTATCCGGCAGTCGTCAAGGAGATGCAGCGTCACCCGATCAAGCGCACGGTCAGCCACGTCGACTTCCTCCAGGTCAACATGCACGAGGAGATCACGGTTCACATCCCGGTGCGCCTCCACGGTGAGGCCAAGGCGGTCACCGCCGCCGGTGGTCTCGTCGACCCGGCCGTCGACGCCCTCGAGGTCAGTTGCACGCCGACCAACATGCCCAACGAGTTCATGATCGACATCACCGACATGCAGCCCGACACGGTGATTCGCCTGTCCGACATCCCGATGCCGAACGGCGTCACCGCGCTCGGCGATCCCGACATGCCCGTCGTCACCGTGCTCACCACCGCCGCCGAGATCGAAGAGCCGACGGCCGAGGTCGAAGGCGAGGAAGGCGAAGGTGCCGAGGGCGGCGAAGGCGGCGAAGCTGCCGAGGGCGAAGGCGGCGGCTCTGCCTCAGCAGAGTGACGTGATCGCCGGCACGAGCGACCTGCGCAGCTAAAACACTTCGGTGATCGACGCGCTGGTCGTCGGGTTGGGCAACCCGGGCAAGGAGTACAACCGGACGCGCCACAACGTCGGCGCCGAAGCGGTCGCCTTGCTCGCCGACCGCGCCGGCGGCAAGTTCAAGGCCGGCCGCGACCGGGCGTTGGTCGCCGAGGCCACGATCGCCGGCAAGCGCGTCGTGCTCGCCTTCCCGACGACGTACATGAACGAGAGCGGTCAGGCGGTCGGCGCCCTGCTGCGGCGGCACAAGCTGATGACGCGTACAACTCCGCTGGCCGACCCGGCGGCCGACCCCACGGCCAGTCCGAGCCTGATCGTCGTGCACGACGAGCTCGACCTTCCACCCGGCACCGTCCGCGTCAAGGTCGGCGGCGGGCTGGCCGGCAACAACGGCCTGCGCAGCATCGTCCAGCACATCAAGACGCACGACTTCGTGCGCGTCCGGATCGGCATCGGCAAGCCACCGTCGAAAGAGCGCGGCGCCGACCACGTGCTGTCGCGATTGCCGAAGAACCAGCGCGACTTGCTCGACTTGGCGATCGTTCGCGCCGCCGACGCCGTCGAGGTGATCTTGGCCGCAGGTCCAGGAGCCGCGATGACCCAGTTCAACGGCATCGTGTGATCCTGGCAAGATCGGCAGCATGCTGCTGGAGAGCGCCGTCGGGCTGGGCACCGCTCCGCTCGGCTCGTTGCCTGACGGGCCGTTGCGCTGGGGCCCACAGCACTTCGACACCTCCGTCGCCACCGTCGTCGCCGCCGTCGAAGCCGGTGTCACCTGGATCGACACGGCGCCGTTCTACGGATGGGGTCTCGCCGAGCGGGTCGTCGGCGCCGCCCTCCGCGAGCTCGGCGTGGCGGGGCGCGGCACGCGCCTGTTGACCAAGTGCGGCACGCAACGGGCCGACGACGGGCACGCCTACGAGGACGCCTCGCCGGCGGCCGTCCGCCGCGGCGCGCACGACAGCCTCGAACGGCTCCAGGTCGATTTCATCGATGTCCTCCAGGTGCACGACCCCGATCCGTCGACGCCGATCGAGGACACGTGGGGCGAGCTGATGGCACTGGTCGATGAAGGCCTCATCGGCGGCGCCGGCTTGTCGAACCACTCACCCGAGCTGATGGATCGAGCGCTGGCGATCGGGCCGATCGTCGTCGTCCAACACCAGTACTCGCTGCTGCACCGCACCCCCGAGTCGGATGGG
>DATBKA010000418.1:0-4773 GCA_036556105.1 Ilumatobacteraceae bacterium
GAGGACGCGCGACGTGAACGTGCCACTCGCCGCGAACGGGCTGACCTGCACCCAGTCGACGACGAGCGGGATGCCGGAGGTGAAGTCGCTGGCACCGATGACCATCGGCCCATCTGTGGTGAATGGGATCGTGGTGACGACCGCGCCGTCGACAGAGAAGGCGAAGCCGGTTGCGGTCCAGCCGATCCGGTAGAGATGTGCAGAGCCGAGCAGACCCGCACCCAGGGAGACTCCCGGTTGGTTGTCGAACGTTCTCGCATAGACGCCGTTGCCGCTGGCGCCGGTGCTGATGATCGCCCATGGACTGTTGAATTCGAGGTCCTTGACGAATCCGACGTGTTGGCCGGCCTGCGCTTGGAAGGTCGCCACGAACTCGAGCGAGCGTCCCGGTCCGAATGTCGACGTCGTTGCAACCATGGTGCCGTCAACCGTGAGACTTCCACCGCCGACTGCCACGGTGGCAGGCGCCGCTTGCCAGGGGGTCGGCCTGGCGCTCCAACCGGAGGGCAGGCTCGAGCCACTGAACTCGGTGGCGATTGCCGGAGACAAGATGACCTCGCCGCCGGCGGTGTCGGACACGTACGTGGAGGCGGTGGTACCGGCGCCGAACTCTCCGGTGATCTTGTCGTCGACGAGGGACTTCACGACACCGTCGGTCGTGAACGTCCACGTCGTCGCGGCAACAAGGTGATTGCCGGCGAGATCGGTGACGCCCGTCGTGACCGTGGCGGTGTACGTGGTGAACGGCTCGAGGTCCGCTGTCGGGACGAGGATGACCGACGTGCCGAACACGGCGAGCGTTGCCGGGACCTGAATTCCGTCGCGCGTCAAGGAGACGGTGCTCGCCGTCACGGTCGCGGGATCGACGTTCTCGCTGAACGACACGCTGACGACGCTGTCGGGCGCGACGCCGATTGCATCTGCAAGAGGCGACCGAGCGGTGATGGTCGGTGGCGTCTCGTCGCTCGGCATGATGAAGCCGATCGACACTCGCTCGACGATCGGTGTGTTGCCCGGATCGCTCGAGGTGAGCGTCGCTCGGTATTGGATGTATCGAGCCATACCGGCGATTTCGCCGCTTGCCGTGACTGGCGTGAAACCAGTCCAAGTTCCGTCAGGGGTGGGCGTGTCACCGGTGCGGGTTTCGAAGGCGATCGAAGCGCCGGCGGGGGCGACAGCCGTGACGTCGAGCGTGCGCCAGTCGACAGCGTTGCCGGCGTCGAGAACGCGAGACGTGAAGCTGCCACTGGCCGCATATGGGCTCATCCGCATCCAGTTGACGGTGAGTGAGCCCGCGGCATTCGAATCGCTCGCTGCCGGTCGGAGGTTGCCGGTGTAGTCCAGCCCGCTGTGCAGTGCGACTTGGACACCGTCGATCAGGTAACGAACAGAGGTGCTGGTCCACTCGATCCGGTACAGGTGGAATCCGTCGAGGAAGCTCGTTCCGAGACCGGTGTCGACGCCACCCGGCACCAAGCTGCGCGCATACAACTGATCGCCGTTCAGGTTGGTGCTGAAGATCGCCCACTGACCGCTGTTGAAGTCGTTGGCGAAGCCGATGTGCTGGTTCTGGTCGCTGAAGTTCGCTTCGAACTCGAGCACGCGACCGGGGTTGAAGAAGTCGGACGTGGCGATAAGCGCCTCGTCGACGACGACGTTGCCATTGGCGACCGTGGCGCTTCCGCCGCCGGACCATGGGCTGACGACCCAACCCGCGGGCACCGTCGTACCCGCGAACTCGGTGCCGACTGTGGGCGCCAGCGTCAGCTCACCGTTGTCGGTGACGGAGACGTAGGTACCGGAGTCAGTGGTGCCTGCACCGAAGTCCGCGGCTGTCGTGTCGACGAGGGTCGACAGCGGTGCGGACGTCGTGAACGTCCAACTGTCGGGAGTTCCAAGCGGGTTGTGCGCGGTGTCGGCCACGACCGCGGCGACGGTCACCATGTACTTGGTGCTGGTGGCCAGATAGGAGGTGGGGTCGAGCGTTGCGGTCGTGCCGTCATAGGTGACGACGCCGGTGACATAGTCGACTGCGCCCTCGGCCAGCAGCGTGACGGTCGAAGTCGTCACGGTGGCGGGGTCGATCGGCTCGTCGAACACGACCGTGACGCTCGTGCCGGTGGCGACCTTGGTCGCGCCCGGCGCCGGTGAACGGCTGATGATCGTCGGCGGGGTGGTGTCGACGGACGCGCTGTACGGGATCGTCACCGAGGACAGCACGGGGCTGACGTCGCCACCATCCGTCGTCAAGTTGGCGCGATATTGGAGGTAGCGACCACCAGTCGTCACATCATCGCCGGACAGGATTGGTGTGAACGCCGTCCACGTTCCGTCGGGGGTCGGCGTCGAGCCAGTGCGAACCGAGAGCTCCAGAGATGTCGTCGCCGGAACGTCGGCCACGTAGGAGAACGCGCCCCAATCGGCTGCGCTGCCGGCGTCGTGCACTCGTGACAGGAACGTGCCCGGCGATGCGAATGGCGTCATCCGCATCCAGTCGACGGTCAACGCCCCTCCGCCGGTGCTGTAGTCGCTGGCGATCGGGCGCATCGTGCCGCTGACCGTTGCTGCGGTGTGAACGAGCACGCCGTCGATCAAGAAGCGGATCTCCGTGGTCCCCCACTCGATCCGGAACAGATGCTGCGAGCCGATGTATCCCGTGCCGAGGTCGAAGTTCTCTTCGGCACCAGAGACGTTCGTCCTCGCCCGCAACGTCCCGGCGACTCCGTTCGTGCCGAACATCGCCCACGACTCACTGCCGGACTCGAGGGTCATCCCCAAGCCGGCGTTCTGGAACGTGTCGCCGCTGAACGTCGCCACGAACTCGATGGCTCGGCCGGGCCCGACGAGACCGTCGGCGCGGAGCCACGAGCCATCGACCGTTGCGTGACCGTTTGCGATCGCGGCGCTACCGCCGCTCCAGGTCCCCGTCGTCCACGCTGTGGGAATGACGGTACCCGAGAACTCGGTGCCAGTCGTCGGAGCAAGGATGACTTCGCCGCCCGTCGTGTCGGACACGTAGGTGGCGCCGCCGGTCGTCCCGGCGCCGAAGTCGGCGACGGTCGTATCCGTGGCGACGGCGCTCGACGTGGTGAACGTGGCGGGAGCTGCCGGCGGGTTGGGCTCGGTCGACGCCAAGCCGACCTCGTCGGCCGACGTCACCCGGAAGGAGTAGGTGGTGTCGGCCGCGAGGCCCGTAAGGCTGAGTTGATGCGCTGTCGTCAGCGCTGCGTCGGCCACGAACGAGGTGAGGGTTCCACTCGTGCCGTAGTCGACCCGTGACGTCGCCGGTTCGTCGGTCGTCCACGTGATCGTGGCCGAGCCCGTGGCGCTGGGGACTGCCTGAACCGCGGTGATCGTCGGCGCCGTCGTATCCGACGCGTACGACGCCGCGTATGAACCTGCAGCCGCCGGGAAGACCGCGTACTCGACGCCCTTCACGATCTGAGTCGCGAAGACGACAGGTGTGCTGCCAACCGTCAACGTCTGCAGCGAGCCGCTCGCGCCGTGGGTCGGCAACATGGCCTGGAGGCCGTTGGAGCCGGTGGCCGGCGCAATCGAGAACGTCAGCGTTCCCGCGCTCCACGACAGGTTCTGGAACGAGGAAGCGTTGCGACCGTCGAGCCATGTCAGCATCTGTTTCGCGGAGACGACGGGCACGCCCTTTGCCAATGCCGCGGCGACAACCGTCTGCTGTCCGCTGTGGTTGCCGTTGTCGGTGTGCATGTTGGCGGTGACGACGCCGTAGTAGCCGAGCGGCCCGGTGGCGTTGTCCAACAGCGTGTTGATGTGTGTGGAGTAGGTGATGCCACTCTCGTCGGTCATCTGCGTCGCCGCTTGGTAGACGTCGATCAACGACCCGTCGAGATCGGCGAAGCGCATCGGCATGCCCGAGCCGGTGAAGTAGCCGGGTCGGTTCTGGACCCACACGTCCGGCCAGTAGTAGTAGTTGGCGTCGAGGCGGATGCCGTTGCTCAGTTCGACCTTGGGTTGCGTCGCCCAGTCGCTCCAGGTGATGCAGTGGGTGCGGATCGTTGCCGGCTCGGCTGCGCTGGGGAACGCAGTGCGGTAGGCGGCGATCTGGTCTTCATAGAAGGCGGCCAGACTTGTCGGAGTCCAGTCGGAGCAGTCCGTGTCGACGTGGACGCCGAGCTCGAATCCGGCAGCCTGATAGGCGGCGATCGGGGTGTCGCTGATCGGGTTGCCGGGGTAGATGTACGACGTGCCGCGCACGCACTCCCAGTCGGCGACGTCACAGTCGGCCGGGCTCTGGGAGATGTCCCATTCGAACTGGCCGGTCGTGCCACCGCTGCCGTGATCGTCACCCGTCATGACGACGACGGCCTTCTCGCCGTTCGGGAAGTACCAGAACCGCGGCAGCGGCATCTGGTCGCGGTTGACGTACTCAATCAGGTTCGCCAGCATGCGTTGCTGCTCGTCGGCCTGTGGGATCTCCGCCTTGCTGAGGTCGATCCAGTCGGGGAAGAACATGTCGTCGGCACGAATGATCGGCGGTTGCTGGCCGTCGCGCTCTTGGCCGGCCCACTCGGGATTGCCTTGACGGGTGTAGACGACGGACCGGGCCAAGTCATACGTGAAGGCGGCCGCCTGGCCACCGTTGCTTCCGACCGACCTGACGGTGACCGCCGCATTGCCGGTCGACGTGGTGGCATCGGCGTACAGCGTTGCCAGCGCCGCAGTCCCGGCGTCGAGCGCGTAACGATCGGCCGTGCCGTGGAACTGGATCGTCTGGTCGACCAGTCCTGCACCCGGCTT
>DATBKA010000419.1:0-2070 GCA_036556105.1 Ilumatobacteraceae bacterium
GCGGCCCGTCCAAGATCCGCCCTGAGCAGGCGTTGGCGCTCGCCAAGGCGAACAGCAACCTGCTCGGCAGCTCCCATCGCCAGCCTCCGGTCAAGAACCTCGTCGGATCGATCCGCACCGGCCTGACCGAGTTGTTCGAGCTCCCGGATGGGTGGGAGATCGTTCTCGGCAACGGCGGCACCACGGTGTTCTGGGACGCGGCGACGTTCGGCCTGATCGATGAACGTAGCAAGCACTACGTGTTCGGCGAGTTCTCGGCGAAGTTCCTGAAGGCCGCCGCAACCGCGCCACACCTGGAGTTCCCACTGGGGATCCGCGTTGACTACGGCACTTCTCCCCCGCTCGTCAGCATCGACGACGACATCGACGCGCTCGCCCTCACCCACAACGAGACATCGACCGGCGTCGCCATGGAGGTCCGCCGGCCGGCCGGTGGCGACAACGCCCTCGTCCTGGTCGATGCAACGTCTGCCGCCGGTGGGCTGCCGTGGTCGCCCAGCGAGGCCGACGTGTACTACTTCGCACCGCAGAAGTGCTTCGCCAGCGATGGCGGGTTGTGGTTGGCGGCATGCTCGCCCGCCGCTGTCGAACGGATCGAGTCGATCAAGGCCTCGAAACGGTGGATGCCCGCGTCCCTCGATCTGAAGATCGCCCTCGACAACTCGCGCCTGAACCAGACGTACAACACGCCCGCCTTGGGCACGCTCGTCCTCCTTCACGAGCAGCTCACATGGATGCTCGACAACGGTGGGCTGGCATGGTGCACGGCACGGTGTCGTGCCTCGTCGCGTTACCTCTACGAGTGGGCAGAAGCCTCGACGTACGCCACGCCGTTCGTGAAGGAGCCGGCGCAGCGGTCCGCAGTCGTGGGCACGATCGACCTCGACGAGACCGTCCGCGCCGACGACGTGTGTGCAGCGCTGCGCGCCAACGGCATCGTCGACACCGACAGCTACCGCAAGCTCGGTCGCAACCAACTGCGCATCGGCATGTTCCCGGCCATCGAGCCCGAAGACATCGTCCGCCTCACTGGGTGCATCGATTACGTCGTCGGGAGCCTTGCTGCATGAACGTCGCCGAGGTGCTGTCGACGCACTTCGAGGGTGTTGCCCCGCTCAATCGTCCGATCATGGTGCTCGCCCTACGTGGTTGGTTCGACGTCGCCGAGGTGGCCACGACCGCGGTCAACGAGTTGCTCGTCGACCGGGTGGCCCCGGTCGTGGCCGTGATCGATCCCGACCCGTTCTTCGACTTCACCCAGGAACGACCACAGGTCGAGCTCGACGAGGACGAGATGCGCCACATCCGCTGGCCGGCCAACGAGTTCCGCATCGCCCGCTTCTCGGAGGCGGCGCACGACGTCGTCGCACTCGCCGGTGTCGAGCCACACCTCCGCTACGCGACGTTCGCCGACAGCGTCATCGCCGTCGCCAAGGAGGCGCGGTGCGAGCTGGTCGTCACCGTCGGGGCAGTCGCCGACACGATCCCGCACACCCGCCCGCCGATCGTCGTCGGCAGCACGACCATTCGCCCCCTGATGGGCGCCCTCGGCCTGTCGCCGCCGCGCTATCAGGGCGTGACCGGCCTGGTCGGCGTGTTGCAGGAGCGCCTCGATCGGGCGGCGATCCCCGCCGTGTCGTTGCGGGTCAGCGTGCCTCACTACCTGGCCAACGCCGAGCACCCGCAGTCCACGATCGCCGTGCTGCAACATCTCCACCACGTCGTCGGCGTACCGGTGCGCACGGCGCGACTCGCCGCGGAGGCGGCGCGGCGCCGCGTCCTCCACGATGAGGCCGTTGCCAGCGACGAGCAGGCGACCGCGTACGTGGCGATGCTGGAACGCGAGTACGACCAGCGTTCGGAAGCAGCCATTCCGTCAGCCGACGACCTCGGCGCCGACTTCGAGCGCTTCCTGCGCGACCGTCGCGACGACGAGCAAGACTGAACCGAGTGTTTCGAGGTGCCCTGGGTGGAATCAATCGGTCGTTGCAACACCTCGATGGTGGAGGTGTTGATGTTCAGGCACGAGCGTGTTGCGGCGATCAGGCAGCTGCGGGGGACGATGTGGTC
>DATBKA010000420.1:0-3072 GCA_036556105.1 Ilumatobacteraceae bacterium
ATTCCCGCCAAGGGCCGCTGCCAGATCGGCGATCCATCCGCCAACTCGAAGCGAACCAGCGCCGCTTCCAGTGGCAGGAACGCGAGCCCGTATGCTCTGCGGCCTCCGGCTGATGCGCGCAATTCAGCCAGTACTCCAGCACCCTTGTCCCGATCAATCAGAAGCTCCACGACGGAGAATGGTCTGCCGGCCCCATCGATGTGGAAACCGACGACGTCGTCGGATTCGCCGGCGGAGAGTTGCAGACCCCCCTTGAGCAGGACGCCCTCGGTTTCGACCGCCACGGCAACGTCACACCCCTCTGGCCGGCACAGGGGGTCGGAGTCGAGCAGCGGTCCCCTCAGTGGTTGTTCGAGACCGAACTCGGATGGATCGAACTCGAGCGCGACGGGTGAGGCGCTCTCGACAGCGGCGTCGAGATAGCCGTGGACGAACTGACCGGGCACGTCGAGCACAGTGAGCACGTTCATCCCGAACTCCGACTTCAATCGCAGCGCGGTCGGACGCATCGACGAGCTCAGGGTCAAGATCGCGATCCCCGGACCGCATGGTGGTGTCCGCTCATCCTCGGCACACTCGGATGTCAGCCCTGTGAGGTTCCGCCACGCTGGCAGATCCTCGGTCGCGGCCAGGTCGAGCACTCCATCCCAGACGCGCACCTGCTCGATGACGTTCTCGACCGGCACTCGTGCCGACGCGCCAGCCGGGAAGGTCGCGGCAACGGTCCACAAACCTGGCTCGATGCTCAACCGGGGCGCTGGGTCGTCGCCGCCAACGGGTAGGGCGATCGGCGGCCGCGGGGTCGAGGTGACAGTCGCGGGCACCGCCGAGGTTGCCGTGACGACCGTCGTCGTCGAAGTTGTCGAGCTGCCATCGGTGCCGAGCGCATCGGACGCTCCGTGCTCGCGACGCGACCCCAACAGCAGGAGGACGATCACCACGATCGCAACTGCCCCTGCGAACCCAGCCGGCCACCAATCCGATCGGCTGACTCGTGTTTCGCTCCGATCTACATCGTCGTCGGACAACTCGGTACCCCCCGTCCGATCGCGTTCACTCACCTGTCAAGTGCGCCAGCGGAGCGGTTCGTACCACAGTCAAATTGGTGAACCCTTGCCGCTCACTCCCAAGCATCATGACGCTGCACCAAGTCGGTAGACCCGGCCATCGGGAGCCACGGCCCAAACGGATTCCCCGGTGGCGACGGGTGGCAATGGCAGGTACTGAAAGCTGCGTGGTGTCTCCTGAGCGCCAAGGTCGACGACATCGGTCACCTGCAGCGTGTCGATGGCGAGGCGAGATGCGAGCCCTTCGCCATGCAGGATCCAGGCCGCGCCGTCGTGCACGATCATCGCCATTGGGCTGTGCTCGATCGTGATCGCTGCCGTGGGCTCGGCAGTGGAGGCGTCGATCCTCGTGACGGTGTCGGTGTTGAAGTTGAAGTACCACATCGCCTCGTCGGCGAAGACACCGGCCCATCCGATGCCCGTACCGAGCGACAGCCGGTCGGTGACCTCGCCGGCTCGGGTGTCGAAGCGGGCAACCTCGCCATCCCAACTCGCCAACCAGATGTCATCGCCCGCTGCGACGGCACCCGAGGGCAGACCACCGATTTCGGGGTCACGACGTTCGACGCTCTCTGTGCGGAAATCGATTCGCGTCAAAGACGCCGACGGGCGAACATCGGCTGGGGCGTAGGCCCAGAGCCCACCGTCGATCTCACCCACCCAGATCTCGCCCTGCCGGCGGTCGCCAGCAAGCGCCTCGGCGGCGAGCGTCGTGAGATCGACCACTACGAATCCGGCGCTGGAGCCAGAGATCCACAGGCGACCGTCGGCCACGATCAAGTCGAGCGAATGCTCGAACGCTCCCGGAATGTCGACGGTGTTGGTGATGGTTCGCGATTCGAGGTCGACGCGCGAGACCACCGCAGCACCGTCGTCACCGATCGATCCGACCCAGATCGCGTCAGGCGACGCCACCAACGCCGCGGGCCGGCGGTCGAGCGGGATGCGGCCGACCGCTCCCGTCGTCGTGTCGACGTAGATGATCCCAGGACCACTCGTGTCAGGCGTGTGCAACCAGAGCGCACCGCCGGCCTCGACGAGGTGACGACCGACCCGGTCGAAGAGCAGCGGATCGGCGTCGATGGTCGCCACCAGCTCAGCGGGGGAGGCAGCTTTCCCGTCGGATCCGGCAGAGCCCAGGTCTCCGAGTCGTAGGTCGTCGACGAGAACCCCGCTAGGCGACACGTCGATGCGCATGATCTCTCGACCGACCGAGTCGAGCACGACGAACGGACCCGCGGCTTGCACCTCGGAGCTGTCGACTCCGCTCCCGGGCGCATCCAGGAAGACCGCCATGCCGGCGAGTGGGCGTTGCCAGACGCTGGATCCGTCGGCCAAGTCGAAGCGGACCAACGCCGCCTGCAGCGGCAGCCCAGCAAACGCGTACACCCTCCGCCCGAGCACCGACTCGGCCAGGCCCAAGACACCGCCGCGGCCGGACCCATCGATCAGCAGCTCGTTGATGGCGTACCCCGTTCCTGATCGGCCGATGCCGAAGCCAACGTCCACCTCATCTGCCACGTCGGCGGGAGTAATGTCCAAACCCGCCCTGACGAGAACGCCGTCGGTGTCGACCTCGACAGCGACATCGCAGTGACACTCGGCGTCGGGCAGGTCGAGCAACGGTCCCGTCAGCGGCTGTTCGACACCGAACACCGACGGATCGAACTCGAGCGGCACCGGTGAGGCAGCGTCGATCGCGGCAGCGAGGTAAGCCTGCAGGAAGCCGGCAGGCACATCGCTCGGAGTGACGACATTCATCGCGAACTCGGACTGCAAGCGGACGGCGACAGCGCTCATCGACGAATCGAGTGTGAGCACCGCCAGCCCGGGCGCGCACGGCGGGGACGTGACTTCGTCGGCGCAGTCCGACGTCAGCCCGGTCAGTGCTGCCCATTCCGACACGTCGCCGACGGCGACGACGTCGAGCACGCCGTCCCATCCGCGAACCTGGTCGACCGCGTCCTCGATCGACGAGCCAAGTGGCGGACTGCCCTGGAACGTG
>DATBKA010000421.1:0-5215 GCA_036556105.1 Ilumatobacteraceae bacterium
GAAGCCTGAGCCCCGCCCGCGCATGCCTTCCGCATGGGCGCGAAAGCGGAACTCGCGCTACGTGTTTCGCGCCCATGCGCTGGTCGCGGTGAGTCTCGCGGTGAGCTTCATCGGCGGCGCATGCAGTGGTGGCGGTGGCTCGGCGGCGACGACGGTCGCGACGACATCCTCGGTCGCCTCCGGCCAATGGCCGCGCGTCGACCTGATCGACGATGCCATCACGGCTCTCGAGACCAAGCTCGGCGGTGGGCAGCAGTACTTCGAGATCAATGCCACGGCCAAGCTCGTCAACCTCTTCGTCGCCTTGAACGACGGCAAGATCGCCCAGCCGTGGGTGTACCTCGACGGTGAGCTGTCGTCGAGCGACGGGCAGCCGGCGAGCGGATTCACGTTCGAGAAGGGGGCGGTCGACTTCGACCCGGACGCGGTGTTGACGCAGGTCGAGGCGCAACTGGCGCAATCCCGGCCCGACGTGTTCTTCATCGAGGCCGGCGCGGGTGGCGTCGTTCGCTACAGCGTCGCGGTCACGTCCCCCCAGGGTGGTCAGCTGGTCGCCGTGGTCGCAGGGGACGGCAAGGTCCTGTCCGTCGAGACCTGACGAGCCCGCCCGAGTGGCCCGTTTCCCGCGCACCCCCTTGGTACCGTTGGAACCTCTATGACGACGTGGGGCCCCAACAAGCGGTCGCGGTCCACGGTCTCCAAGCGGCCGTCCGGCCGAGCCGCGCCCGACAACACCGGCCAGGTCGGTTCGCGGCGCGGCAGAGCCTCCGTCGAGCTGCGCAAGGCGATCGAGGGCCGCGAGCACGAGTTCGCTGGCGTCGCCTTCATCGCCGTCGGTGTGCTGTTGGCGCTGGCGATCTACGTCAATCTCGCCGGTCCGCTCGGGCGCTTCATCGAGACGTTGATCGGGTGGTTCACGGGCCTTGGCCGGTTCTTCATCCCGATCGCGTTGATCGGCATCGGTGCGGCGTTGATCGGCAAGGGGCGCAGCCCGCACCGCTTCCGGCTCACGCTCGGCTGGAGTCTGTTGTCGATCTCGTTGCTGGGCCTGCTGCACGTCGTCCGCGGGCCCGACAAGATCATGGCTCACTTCGACACGCTGGGGCGCGCCGGGGGGTGGATCGGTGCGCTGGTCGGCGAGCCGCTGCGCGGGCTGATCGCCTCGGGCGGGGCGATCGTCGTGCTCGTCGCCGCCGGCATCGGTGGTGGGCTGCTGCTCACCGGAGGTTCGCTGCGCACGATGGTCAGTCACACCGGGCGCGGGCTCGGTTTCGTCGCCTTGCCGATCGGGCGCAGGGCGCGCGCTGCGTTCGGCAACATGTCGACGCTGAAGAGCGATCGGCAGCCGTCGGGCGAGATCACCGTGCCGCCGACGCTCTACGACGCCGAGCTCGACGAGGACTGGGATGAGCCCAAGCCGCGCAAGGCGCGCGGCCCTCGGCCGTTGCCCCCACCGAGCATCACCGATCCTGGCCTGATGGAGCAGTCCGAGCTCGAGCTCGGGCCCGCTGCGCACCGCGGCCAGTGGACGTTGCCTCCGGCCAGCTACCTGTCGCGCTCGTCGCAGCAGACCATCAACAAGGCCGAGGTCGAAGCCCGTGGCCGCACGTTGATCGAGGCCCTCGACTCGCACGGCGTCGAGACCAAGTTGCTCGGTCAGACCGTCGGACCGACCGTCACTCGCTACGAGCTCGAGTTGGGCGCTGGCGTGAAAGTCGCTCGCGTCACCAGTCTCAACCGCGACATCGCCTACGCGATGGCCGCCACCGACGTGCGCATCCTGGCGCCGATCCCCGGGCGCACGGCGATCGGTGTCGAGGTGCCCAACCACACTCGCCAACTGGTCAGCCTCGGCGATGTGATGGCGTCGCCGGAAGCGAAGACGGCGACTCATCCGCTCGACGTCGCCATCGGCAAAGACATCGCCGGTCGCTCGGTGTTCCTCAACCTCGCCACCACACCGCACTTGCTCATCGCCGGCACGACAGGTGCCGGCAAGTCGAGTGGCCTCAACTCGATCCTCACGTCGGTCCTCATGCGTTCCACGCCCGAACAGGTGAAGATGATCCTCATCGACCCGAAGCAGGTCGAGATGGGCCAGTACAACCGCCTCCCGCACTTGCTGACGCAGCCGGTCACCAATCCGAAGAAGGCGGCCAACGCCCTCGGCTGGGCCGTCAAGGAGATGGAACGGCGCTACGACCTGTTGTTCGAGTTCGGCTTCCGCGACATCACCGGCTACAACGCCGCCTTCGATCGCGGCGACTTGCAGCCCGAGCCGGGGTCCGACACCGTGTTCGAGCGGTTGCCGTACATCCTCGTCATCGTCGACGAGCTCAACGACTTGATGATGGTCGCCGCCCGCGACGTCGAGGAGTGCATCACCCGCATCGCCCAGAAGGCACGCGCCGTCGGGGTGCATCTGATCGTCGCCACGCAGCGACCCTCCGTCAACGTCATCACCGGCGTCATCAAGGCCAACATCCCCGCTCGCGCCGCGTACGCGGTCAACAGCCTCACCGACAGCCGGGTCATCCTCGACCAGCCAGGCGCGGAGAAGCTGGTCGGCAAAGGCGACATGCTGCTGCTTCCGGGCAACTCCAACGTGTCGCAGCGCATCCAGGGTTCCTTCGTCAGCGAGGAGGAGATCCGCAAGGTCGTCGCCCACTGGCGGCGGCAGGCCCCTGAGGTCACCTACGTCACCGGGGTCGAGGGCGAAGAAGATGGCAACTCCGCCTTCGGTCTGGTCACCGGCGATGGCGACGACGACGAAGACGAGACGTTGCTCCGCCAGGCGATGGAGCTCGTCGTGCGCAGTCAGCTCGGCTCGACCTCGATGCTGCAGCGCAAGCTCAAGGTCGGCTTCGCCCGCGCCGGGCGGCTGATGGACCTCCTCGAGCAAAGCGGCGTGGTCGGGCCCAGCGAGGGGTCGAAGGCTCGTGCTGTCTTGATGACCGTCGAGGAGTTCGAGCTGTTGCAAGACGCCTACCGCAACCGCTGAGGGTCGACCCCAGGAGATCGGCTGCGTGTACTCGGTAGCCTGGTGCGTCGT
Organism: Ilumatobacteraceae bacterium; assembly: GCA_036556105.1. Classification (GTDB taxonomy): domain Bacteria; phylum Actinomycetota; class Acidimicrobiia; order Acidimicrobiales; family Ilumatobacteraceae; genus JAENVT01. Next base: position 3,053 of record DATBKA010000421.1, read on the forward strand.
GGCACAGCGGTTCTACGTCGAGACCTTGGGCTGCCCGAAGAACCAGGTCGATAGCGACAAGCTGGTCGGCACGCTGCTGGCGGACGGGATGACGCCCACCGACGACGCCGCGTCCGCCGATCTGGTCGTCGTCAACACGTGCGCGTTCATCGAGGATGCACGCAAGGAGTCGATCGACACGATCCTGGCCCTCGAGGATCGGCGCAAGGCCGGAGCCCGGCTAGTGGTCACCGGGTGCATGGCCGAGCGGTATGGCGCGGAGCTCGCTGCCGCGTTGCCCGAGGTTGATCAAGTGGCCGGGTTCGGAGTTCCGGTCACGTTGGGCCGCAAGCCCGTTCCGCAACTCGATCTGCTCAACCTGCCGCGGCCCAAGTCGGCCAGCCCGTGGGCCTACGTCAAGATCGCCGAAGGTTGCGACCGCACCTGCGGTTTCTGCGCCATCCCCTCGTTCCGCGGTCCGCAGCGCAGCCGCGACGTGGCCTCGATCCTCACCGAGGTCGAGCAGCTCGAGGTGCAGGAGATCGTGCTGGTCGCCCAGGACCTGGCCAGCTACGGCAAGGATCGCCCGGACGAGCTCGGCGCCGGCGCGATCGGTCCGTTGGTGAAGGCCGTCAGCGCGATGGTGCCGTGGACGAGATTGCTGTACCTCTATCCCAGCGACCTCAGCGACGAGCTGATCGACGCCATTCTGGCCACCGGTGTTCCGTACTTCGATCTGTCGCTGCAGCACGTCAGCAAGCCACTGTTGCGGCGCATGCGGCGGTGGGGCGATGGCGAGCGCTTCTTGCGCCGCATCGACGACATCCGCGCCCGCCAGCCCGATGCTGCGTTCCGCAGCAACTTCATCGTCGGCTATCCGGGCGAGACCGAGGCCGACCACGATCAGCTGCTCGGGTTCGTCGAGGAGGCACAGCTCGACTGGTGCGGGTTCTTCGCCTACAGCGCCGAGGCCGGAACGTACGCGGTGGGTCTCGACGGTGCCGTCGAGCCGTCGCTGATGAGCGAACGGCTCGCCGAGTTGGGCGAGCTGCAGGATGCGATCACCGCTCGGCGGCGCGACGCGCTGATCGGGTCGACGGCGCGTGTGCTCGTCGACGAGACAGGCGTGGCGCGCAGCACCCGGGAGGCACCGGAGATCGACGGTGTGATCGACGTGCCGCGTTCGCTGGCGGTCGGCGAGTTTCACACGGTGAGGATCGTGGACGCTCTTGGACCGGACCTCGTGGCAGAATCGACCTGATGCCGGTCGACCCGTCCGCAGTCAAGACCTGGGCCAACCTCGTCACCGTGGCGCGCGTCCTGATCGCGCCGATCATGTTCCTGCTGATCCCCGAGAAGCCTGGCGGATCGTGGGTCGCCTTCGGGTTGTGGTTCGTGTTGTGCTCGACGGATGCCATCGACGGCTTCCTCGCCCGCCGGTTCGGCGCCACGACGGTCGGTGCGTTCCTCGACCCGCTGGCCGACAAGGTGTTGGTCCTCGGCGCCATGTTCTACCTCGTCAACAGCGACGTGTACTGGATCGTGCCGGTCGTGATCATCGCCGCCCGCGAGCTCGTCATCAGCCTGTACCGCACGTTCGTCGGGGCCAAGGGTGTCAGCGTGCCGGCCAGCAAGCTGGCCAAGTTCAAGACGCTGTCGCAACAGCTGTCGGTCGGCTTCGCGATCGCGCCGCTGACCGCGCTCGACGCGAAGTGGTTGTGGAACGGGTTGCTGTGGATCTCCGTCGGCCTCGCCGTGATCAGTGGCAGCCAATATCTGTGGCGCGCACACCGGCCGAGGGCAGCCGTCAGTGCGGTGTGATGTCGTCGCGGTTGGCACCGAACTGCTTCTCGGCCAAGTCGTCGACACGAACAGCGCGTGGATGGGCGAGCAGCTCGCCGCCAACGGGATCGACTCGCTGCTGCAGTTGAAGGTCGGCGACAACCTCGGTCGGGTGGAGGCGGTGATCCGTGGCGCCTTGGTCAATGCGGACGCGGTGATCGTCTGCGGCGGGCTCGGCCCGACCCACGACGACCTCACCCGCGAGGCCATCGCGGCGGTCATGGGAGTCGAGCTCGTGCAGGACGACAACGTCGCCGAGGTGATCACGCAGATGTTCGCGTCACGCAACCGCTACATGGCCGCCAACAACCTGCGCCAAGCGATGGTGCCGGTCGGGGCCAC
>DATBKA010000422.1:0-4162 GCA_036556105.1 Ilumatobacteraceae bacterium
GCCGCCGTACTTCATGCGGGTGTCGCTCATCGCCGCCGCCCGCGCGTCCTCGTCGTTGATGCCCGCGTCGACGACCTCGCCGATGAACAAGGTGTGCGTGCCGAGATCGAGTCGGTGACGAACCTCGCAATCCATCCACGCCAGGGCCTCGTCGAAGACGGGCGCGCCGGTGGTCGCCGCCCGAACAGCTCGACCATTGAGTGTCGATCCGTCGTCAACGGCTGGCTTGGAGAACTTCACGAAGACTCGGGTGTCGGCGGCATCCCACAGGTTCACGGTGAACGAACCACCGTCGGCGATCAGCCGGCGCGTGATCGCCTCGTTGTCGACGGCGACACCGATCAGCACGGGTTCCATGGACAGCTGCGTGATCCAGCTGGCGGTCATCGCGTTGCGTTCGTCTCCGGCACGAGAACCGATCAGAGCAAGTGCGTTCGGGATCTTCCACGTCACCCTGTTGAGCAGCTCGTCGTCCAAGGCCATGCCCGAAGCGTACGACCGTGCCGGGGGCGAGGACCATCGACTCTGGCAGTGAGCCGACGTTCGTGGCGTCGATAGGGTCGGCGGTTCGGGGGCCGCCGAGGAGACACGATGACGAGCAGTTCACTGCGCAGGCGCACAGTTCGTATTCACGGGCATGAGGTCAGCTATCGCATGGCGGGAGACGGTCCGACGATCCTCCTCATCCATGGGATCGCCGGAAGCTCGACGACGTGGCGGGCGGTGATGCCCGCGCTCGCCGAGAAGTTCACGGTGATCGCTCCGGATCTGTTGGGTCACGGACATTCGGCGAAGCCGCGAGGCGACTACTCCCTCGGCGCGTACGCGAGCGGCATCCGCGATCTTCTGACGGTGCTCGAACAGGACCGCGTCACCCTGATCGGCCACTCCCTCGGCGGTGGCGTGGCCATGCAGTTCGCCTACCAGTTCCCGGAGTGGGCAGAGCGGTTGGTGCTCGTCGCATCGGGCGGACTCGGGAAGGAAGTCAGCCCCCTCCTCAAAGCCGTGACACTCCCGGGGGCCGAGTACGTGCTTCCAATCCTGCTGCATCCGCGGATCCGCCAAACGGCCGAGGTCCCCGGCAGGCTCGCCGGCAAGCTGGGGTGGCGTCCCGGTGACACGCTCACCGAGGTCTGGCGCAACTACACCACGCTCACCGACCGTCATGGGCAGATGGCGTTCGTTCACACGGTGCGATCGGTGATCGATCTCGCCGGGCAGCGAGTCAGCGCTCACGACCGCCTCTACCTGGCCGAGGCCGTTCCGACGCTCATCGTCTGGGGAGACAACGACCGGATCATTCCTGTCGAACACGCCTACCGCGCCGCCGAGGCGATCCCCGGGGCGCGACTCGAGATCCAGCAAGGTGGGGGACACTTCCTCCCATGGAGGAGCCCGGCGTGGTTCCTCGAAGTCGTGGCCGACTTCCTCGCCTCGACTTCTCCCGCTCACGTGCCCGAGGCACGGTGGAGGGAGCTCCTGGTCAGTGCGCCACCAGACGATGAGCTCGAGTAGAGGGTCACCGTTGCCGGCCTGGGTCCTGCACGTCGATCTCGACCAGTTCCTCGTCGCCGTCGAGGTGCGCCGCCGACCTGAGCTGCGCGGCCTTCCGGTGGTCGTCGGCGGAGACGGTAACCCGCGGCGGCCGCGACAGGTCGTCGCCAGCGCGTCCTACGAAGCTCGGGAGTTCGGCGTCCGATCAGGGATGGCGCTTGCGCAAGCGTTACGTCGCTGTCCCGACGCGGTGTTCCTCGCCTCGGATCGCGCGGCATACGACGCGGCGTCGGCAGAGGTCATGGCAACGTTGCGCACCTTTCCGGCGGCGGTCGAGGTGTGGGGTTGGGACGAGGCGTTCCTCGGAGTCGACACTGACGATCCCGAGTCGTTCGCCCGCGAGGTGAAGGCCGGGGTTGCGGCCGCAACGGGCCTGTCCTGCGCGGTCGGCATCGGCGAGTCGCGGCTGATGGCGAAGACGGCTACCGGCTTCGCCAAGCCGGGCGGCATCGCTCGCCTGGCGCGGCGTGACTGGATCGCGACGATGGGCGACAAGCCGGTCACGGCCATCTGGGGGATCGGCACTCGGACCGCCGCCCGTCTCGCCGAGCTGAGCGTCAACACGGTCGAGGATCTGGCCCGCGCCGATCACGAACGGCTTGCCGCCGTCTTCGGCCCGAGGATCGGTCCACACCTGCGCGTGCTCGGGCTCGGCGGAGACGACTCGCCGATCGTCGACGAGCCACACGTTGCCAGAGGGCGCAGCAAGGAGCAGACGTTCGTCGCCGACATCGGCGATGCCACCGTGATCGCCGCCCACGTCGAACGGCTGGCCCGCGACGTCACCACGGAGGTGGTCGCTGCCGGCCGGCGTGTGACCCACGTGGCCGTCAAGGTGCGCTCGGCGAACTTCTTCACGCGCACCAAGATCAGCAAGCTCCCTGCGCCGAGCATCGACGAGAACGAGGTTGCGGCCATGGCGATGACCGTGCTCGCTCGGTTCGGAGAGCTCCGTCCGGTTCGGCTCCTCGGGGTGCGAGTCGTACTGGAGATGCCGGCGTGACGAGCGCCGTCAGGTGCGGAGGAGCGAGTTGTGCACCGAGTACTCGGCGACCTCGACGCTCTCCACCTCGGGGTCGCAGAACCACTCGCCACCCTCGGCCAGGTACTTGAAGTGGAAGACGTGGCCGGCGGGGACTTCGACCGTGACGCTGCGGGTGCCATTGCTGCGTCGTTTGAGCGGGTGAGTCATCGGATCCCAGCCATTGAAGCTGCCGAGCACCGAGACAGGCCTCTCGTTGCCCGTTGCTGGGAGCACGAACGTGATCTTGAGCGATCCATTCGCATCGCACGACTGCCGTTTGAGCACAACAACCTCCTTGGGGATGAACGAGTTGTCGATGCCAACGTATTGATGTGTCGTTCCCCGATGGTGGATCTTCGGGCTGCCGCGCCAACTGTTCACCTCTCGTTGACGCACCGGCAACCGCAGCGTCGCCAAGCGACCCAGTGGTCATGGTCGAGGGCTCCTTTCGCGACGGTTCGATCGCTAGTCTCGTGTCGTGATCCTCGGTCCCGATCAAGTCGCCGAGTTCCGCCAGCGCGGTGTGCTGTTGATCCCGGACTTGTTCTCCGCCGCCGAAGTCGAGGCGATCATTGCCCGTTTGCCTGCACTGTTCGGGGAACGCTGCCCGGAGAACTTCCGGGAGCGCTCGAGCGACGTCGTCCGCACGGCGATGGGCCTCCATCGTCGCGACGAACTGTTTGCCCGGCTGGTGCGTGATCCGCGACTCGTCACGCCCGCGCAGCAACTGCTCGGAGACCACAACCTCTATGCCCAGCAAGTGAAGGTCAACGCCAAGGAAGCGTTCACCGGTGAGCAATGGCAGTGGCACTACGACTTCGCCACCCATCATCACGAGGACGGGGTGCCGGAGCCACTCGCCCTCAACGTGCACATCTTCCTCGACGAGGTGACCGAGTTCAACGGACCACTCGTGTTCATCCCCGGGTCACACCTCGATGGGCCCGCGCCGACGGCTCTCGACACCGCGACCACGAGCTATCCGCTGTGGACGGTGAATGCCGATGTCGTCAAGCCGCTCGCCGAGCGAGGCGGGCTGTACTGCCCGAAGGGCCCGCCGGGGACCGTGCTGATCTTCGGCGACACGATGGTGCACAGCTCGCCGCCGAACATGTCGCCGTGGGATCGACGGATCTTCTCGCTGATCCTCAATCCGGTGCGCAACCGTCAGACCACGTTTGCCCGACCCGATCATCAGCATCATCGCGACTTCACACCGATCACCGCGCTCGACTCGTCGTTCCTGGCCGATGTGACAGCTTGAGTCGCCGGCAGCCGCGGATGCACCGCGACGCGTGCCAGTGGCTCCACGTCTGCGACCAGGCAACGAGTCGTGCTACTGGCGGAAGGCGTGCTCGCGTTCTTGGATGTGGTTGTGCTCGGGCCACACCGAGGCCGACTGGAGCGTGGCGCTGGCCAACACAGGGAAGACAGTGTCGAACTCTGGGTCCTCGACGCGCAGGATCGACGGCGTCCACAACACCGAGACCAACACGGCCGCGAGCGTGATCGCGCCGTAGACCGAGATCCATGTCACGAACGGCACCCACGTCGTCTTCCAGGCCCCGATCACCAGCGCTGCGT
>DATBKA010000423.1:0-13383 GCA_036556105.1 Ilumatobacteraceae bacterium
GCTCTCGACGATCGGTGCGTCGGTGAGGACGCGCTGCAGCTTGGAGAGGTCCGGTGTCGCCGACATCGCCAGCAGCCTGAGATCAGGACGGATGCTGGACCGAGCATCGACGGCGAAGGCCATTCCGACGTCGGTCGGGACGTTGCGTTCGTGAACCTCGTCGAAGATCACCAGCCCGACGCCGGGCAGCTCCGGGTCGTGCTGCAGGCGGCGCGTCAGCACGCCTTCGGTGACCACCTCGATCTGTGTGTCGCGGCTGATGCGCCGTTCGTCGCGCGTCTGGTAGCCGACTCGGTCGCCGACCGAGCAGCCGAGGAGATCGGCCATCCGTTGCGCCGCGGCTCGAGTCGCCAACCGGCGCGGCTCGAGCATGACGATCTTGCCGCGCATCCACGGCTGATCGATCAGGAACAGCGGGACGATGGTCGTCTTGCCGGCGCCAGGCGGAGCGGCGACGATCGCCGTGCCGTGCTGCTCGACGGCCGCCGCGAGCTCATCGAGGATCTCGACGACTGGGAGATCAGCGGCTGCCGCCGGCAGCGCCACCGTCAGCCGAGTGCCGGTGTGCCGTGGAACGGCCCCGGGTCGCCCGCCACTGGAATCGTCGGACTGATCCACGCCGTCGTCGCCGCGATCTGCTCGGCCACGGCTCGCCACTCGGCTGCGTCCCATCCCTCGGCGGATGCCTGGAGGGTGCCGTCGATGCGCACGAACACGAAGGCGGGCAACTGCGTGAGGCCGAGCGCCTTGACGAACACGCGCTCGGGATCGCAGTACACCAAGAAGTCGTCGGTCAACGGCCCGAGGAAGGCTCTCGTGTCGTCGGCATCCGCGGTGACCACGAAGTTGACGCGTGCATCGGTGCCGCGCAGGCTCTCCAGGATCCGCGCTGCCGTCTTCAGCACCCACGAGCTCTCGTTGGTGTACGGGTCGAGCACCACGCTGGCCAGGTGGAACGTGGTCAACCACTCCTCGACCGGCCGGGTCTCTCCGCCGAGAGTCGTCAGCTTCGTATCGAGGGCCGGGTTGCTCGCCACGGCTGGAGACGGTAGCGCGCCCGCGCAACGCCCCCCAATGTGGCAGTAGCGTCAGACGTGATGCATCCCATCGAGCGGCTGCGTTATGTGGCGAGAGCCTCAGGCGGCGATCAGCGGATGCTGGTCCGCGAGACCGCGGGTGCGCTGCGCGGGCTCGGCCTCGATCCTGCCGGGCTCGTCGTGGCCTGCCGCCGGATCGTCGAGCGCCACCCGACCTCGGGGCCGCTGTGGTGGCTGTGCGCGTCGGTGCTCGCCGCGCCAGACCCGTACCGCTGCGCGAGTGCGTTGGCCGACGAGCTCGAAGCAGACCCCACAGCGGATGTCGTGTTCGACTCATTGCCCGACGAGGCGACGGTGTGTGTGATCGGCTGGCCCGATCTGGCCGGGGAGGCGATGCTGCGCCGTGGCGACGTCGCCGTGCTCGCCGTCGACGCCGACGAGGACGGTTTCGGTGGGTCCGCGTTCGTCCGCCGCCTGCAGCGCGCCGAAGTCAATGCCGAGATCGTCCCCGCTGCCGGCCTCGCCGCCGCAGTGTTGGCCAGCGACGTCGTCGTGGTCGAAGCGCTGGCCGCGACGACCACGGATCTGCTGGCACCGTCCGGTTCGCGGGCCTTGGCCTCGGTCGGATACTGCGCCGAGGTGCCGGTGTGGGCTGTGGTCGGTCGCGGTCGCTGCCTGCCGGTGCCACTGTTCGAGGCGATGACCGACCGGCAGGCCGACGTACGCGTGCCGTGGGACGCCGCGGCGGAGACGGTGCCGCTCGCGTTGTGCAACTGGGTGGCCAGACCGAACGGAGTCACCGCGGTCACCGACATGTCGTTGTCGTTGCAGCCCGAGTGCCCGATGTCGTACGAGCTGTTGCGTTCCAGCGCGATGTGACTCCGCCGGTACTGTGACGGCGTGCCCAACAAGCGCTCGCAGATCACGATGTCCGAAGCGGAGGTCGCTGCGTATCTCGAGTCGCAACGCATCCTCAACGTGGCCACCATCGGTCCGAGCGGCCATCCCCACCTCGTGGCGATGTGGTACGCGATGGTCGAGGGCCAGCCCGTGTTCTGGACGTACGGGAAGAGCCAGAAGATCGCCAACCTGCGCCGCGACCCGAAGATGAGCGGGCTCGTCGAGAGCGGCGACTCGTACAACGAACTCCGCGGCGTCGAGCTGCGTGGGCGCGGCAGCATCGTCGATCATTACGAGGCGGTGCTGGAGATCGGCAAGGCGGTCGGCGTCAAGTACAACGGGCCGTCGGCGCTCAGCGACGACGCCTTGCCGTTCTTGGAGGCCCAGGCCACGAAGCGGGTCGGCGTGGTCTTCGAGGTCGAGCACATCGTCAGCTGGGATCACACCAAGCTCGGCGGCGGCTACTGACTCTCATGGGCGCGATTCGGGAACGCTCAGTTCCGCTGCCGCGCCCAACCAGCTGCGATGGGCGCGATTCCGGAAGCCTCAGTTCTGCTGTCGCGCCCATGCGGGTCGAGCCGGGCGAGGTCCGGTGACCGCCATCGACGAGTCTGCGGTTCGCCCCGATCTCACTGCTGCTCATCGGCAGGCGTGGGACTCGCTCGGCACACCGGGTACGTGGTGGAACGGCCACCAACGTGTGGAACTGGCAGCCACCGCCGTCGCCGCGCTCACCGTCGACGAACCACTCCCGCCGTGGACCGCTCCGTCGACGGTCGACGGTGTGCTTCCCGCCAATCCAGCCGCGCCGCTCATCGCCCACGATGCGATGTACCGCATTGCTACCCACGCCGGCACGATCACGGAGCCCTGGTTCGAGCGAGTGAGTGGGGAGCTCGGCGACCTTGCCTACGTCGAGCTCGTCGCCATCGCGTGCACGGTCGCTGCCGTCACCACATTCCGCGGCGCTGCAGGGTTGCCGCGCTGGGAGCTGCCCGAGCCGGCCGACGGCGAGCCGTCGCGGGTCGTTCCACCCGACCTGGTGCCGGCCGGCCTCAACTGGGTGCGGGTCACGAGTCCCGCCGATGCGATCGCGGCAGTCGTCCAGGCGTTCACGTCGGTGCCCGCGGAGAACGAACGGCTGTGGACGCTCGCCGCGGCCCAGTACATCCCGAACACGGAGATGGTCGATCCGCATTGGACGCGAGGCAGCTTGTCCCGACCACAGATGGAGCTCGTCGCGGCGCGGATCTCGCAGCTGCGCGAGTGCTTCTATTGAACGACTGCCCATGCCAGCATGCTCAGTTGGAGCTGCCGCCAAAGTGAGACCGAGGTGAACCTCGGCGCGATCGCAGCCGGTCGCGGCGACCCCGGCTTGCCGCTCGGCGCCGACCTCGTGCGATTCGCCAGCGCGGCAGCGAGTGTGCGAGGGGATCGCGCCGAGATGACAGCGGCTCGCGAGGCGTTGATCAACAGCGGCGGTAAAGCGGTGATGATCGACGCCGCCGCGGTTGCCGCCAACTTTCACATGATGACCCGCCTGGCCGACGGCACGGGAGCGCGGTACCCGGCGACGCGCCTCGAGGAGATGGCGCCGGTGATCGACGAGATGGGCGCCAGTGAGATGAGCTCGCGCCGATCCGGCTAGCGGTCCTGTTTCGGCGGGTCGACGCCGATGCACTGCTTGATCGCGGCTCGGGCAACTTCGGCGCGCACCTCCATCACGAAGATCCGTCCCATCGGCTCGCGCGCCGCGAACCGCCACATCGAGGTGTGGTCCTCCGCCATCGTTGCCGGTATCTCGTTCTCCCACAGGTCGTGCAGCGCCAGCTGGCACTGCCACAGCGGAAGCCACGCCACCTCGACGACACGATCAGGGCGAGGTGGGCGCGCCTGGCGAGCAGGCTTTGGCCCGAACAATCGATTGCGCATGCTCATCGATGCCCCCGCCGCGCCCGCGAGCCTCCCGCTGCCCGAGCGAGCTGGCCTGCCACCCGGGCGTGGTCCGCTTCGATCAGGCCGACGGTCACGCGCAGGTGCGGTGTGTCGACGCGCACCTGGAACGGCTCACCCGGGGCGGCGCCGATGCCCTGAGCGGCGAGCGTGACCAGTGCCGACCGCTCGTCGGCGACGGCCATCCACAGGTTGATCCCGTCGCTTCCGGTCACTGACACGCCGTGCGACTCGAGCACCTCCGCCACCAGTTGACGGCGTCGCCCATATTCGACGCGTGCGGTCGCCACCGCGGAGATCGTCGCCGGGTCGTCGAGCATCTCCAGCAGCACTGCTTGCAGGATGCGACTGCTCCATCCGGGGCCGAGCAGGCGCCGGTTGGCCACTGCGGCAACGACGTCGCCGGCGCCACCGACGGCAGCGAGGCGCAGATCAGGCCCGTGGCTCTTCGAGTAGCTGCGGATGTGGACGGTCTGCAGCGGCAACGCGGATCCGGCGCTGACGAGGGCGCCGGTGGCGATGTCGCCGGAGTGGTCGTCCTCGACGACGATCGCGTTCGTCGCCGCCACGGCCTCTGCCAAGGCTGCCATCCGTTGCCGCGTCGTGGTGACGCCCGTCGGGTTGTGGGCGCGCGGTTGGAGGAAGACGGCGACGGGATCACGGTGCAACGCGTTGACGAATTGGGTGACGACGGGGCCCTCCTCGTCGACGTCGACCCCGATCACCTCCGCGCCGAGCTCGTCGAGCAGGTCGAGTAGCGGTGGGAAGGTGGGGTGCTCGACGACGACGCGATCGCCGAGGCGCACGATCACCTGGGCGACGCGGTCGAGCGCATCCATGGCACCGTCGACGACCGTCAACGCCTCGGGATGGAACGGCCACCCGTCGATCAATCGCGCCTCGAGCTCGGGCAGCACCGGATGATCGAGGTAGCTCGACGTCAATGATTGGCGGCTGACCTTCGCAACAGCAGGTCCGAGATCGGGCAGCAGCGCGGACGGAGGCGTGCCCGTGGACAAGTCGAGGGCGAAGTGTCCGGGACCCTCGCTGATCCGCCGGTAGCGGCGCGGCGAGCCGGGGCCGGTCGGTTGACGGACGAACGTGCCTTGGCGACCACGGGCGTCGATCGCGCCGACAGACGTCAGGGTCTGCCATGCCTCGCTGACCGTGGTGGGGGACACCCCGAGCGACTTCGACAGCTCGCGAACGGTCGGCAGGCGAGTGCCGACGGCGAGATCGCCACGGGTGATCATTCGACCCACGGCGGCGGCGATGCCGCGCGCGCTGCGGTCCTCGATGGCGGCGAGGAACGAACTGGTCATTGTCCGGTAACAATACAGAGATTGTGCGCTATGGCCTGTCACATTACGATCACGGCCATGCCAAACACCGTCCGAGCAGCACTTCTCCAGACCGATTGGGCAGGCACCAAAGAGGCCATGATCGACAAGCACGAGGAGGCCGCCCACGAGGCGAAGTCACAAGGTGCGCAGGTGATCTGCTTCCAGGAGCTGTTCTACGGCCCGTACTTCTGCCAGGTGCAAGACACCCAGTACTACAGCTACACCGAGCTGGTCCCCGACGGCCCGACGACGCAGCGGTTCTGCGCGGTGGCCAAAGAGCTCGGCATGGTGATGGTGCTGCCGATGTACGAGCACGAGCAAGCCGGGGTGTACTACAACACCGCCGCGGTCATCGACGCCGATGGCACGTATCTCGGCAAGTTCCGCAAGCAGCACATCCCGCAGACCAAAGGCTTCTGGGAGAAGTTCTACTTCCGCCCCGGCAACGGCGGGTACCCGATCTTCGAGACAGCTGTCGGCAAGGTCGGCGTGTACATCTGCTACGACCGCCACTTCCCGGAAGGCTGGCGAGCGCTCGGCCTCAACGGCGCCGAAATCGTGTTCAACCCGTCGGCGACGCACCGCGGCCTCAGTGAGTACATCTGGCGCATCGAGCAGCCCGCAGCCGCGGTCGCCAACATGTACTACGTCGGGGCGATCAACCGGGTCGGCATCGAGCCGCTCGGCGACGACGACTTCTACGGGCAGAGCTACTTCGTCGATCCGGAGGGCAAGTTCGTCGGCGACGTCGGCGACGCCTACAAGCCGGAGCTGATCGTCCGCGACCTCGATCTCGACAAGATCAAGATGGTGCGCGATCGATGGGCGTTCTACCGAGACCGCCGGCCCGACGCGTACGACGAGCTGGTCGCCCGCTAGGAGCAACGAATGGCAACGATCCTCATCAAGAACGGCCAGGTCGTCTCGACCACGGGCGTCATCGCCCAAGACGTGCTGATCACCGACGAGACCGTCACCGCCGTCGGCGCGCCCGGCTACTTCGCTGGTGCCGAAGACAACTCGCGAGTCATCGACGCAGCAGGCAAGTACGTCATCCCCGGCGGCGTCGACGTGCACACACACATGGAGCTGCCGTTCGGTGGCACGTTCGCCAGCGACACGTTCGAGACCGGGTCGCGGGCAGCCGCATGGGGCGGCGTCACCACGATCGTCGACATGGCGGTGCAGCGCTACGGCGAGAACGTGTTCGACGGTCTCGCCGAGTGGCACCGCAAGGCCGACGGCAACTGCGCCATCGATTACGGCTTCCATCAGATCATCGGTGGTGTCGACGAGCAGTCGCTGAAGGACATGAAGTACCTCACCGAGCACGAGGGCATCACCAGCTTCAAGCTGTTCATGGCCTACCCCGGTGTCTTCTACAGCGACGACGGTCAGATCCTGCGGGCCATGCAGACCGCTGCCGAGTGCGGAGCGGTGATCATGATGCATGCCGAGAACGGCATCGCCATCGACGTGCTCGTGCAGCAGGCGCTGGCCCGCGGCGAGACCGACCCGAAGTACCACAGCTACACCCGGCCCTCGCCGCTCGAAGCCGAGGCCACGCACCGGGCCATCGTGCTCAGTCACGTAGCGGGCAACGTGCCGCTGTACGTCGTGCACATGTCGGCGGGCGATGCGCTCAACGAGATCGCCGCGGCGCGGCACGAAGGCCGCAACGTGTTCGCCGAGACGTGCCCGCAGTACCTGTGGCTGACCCTCGAAGAGACACTCGGCAAGCCCGGCTTCGAAGGCGCGAAGTGGGTCTGCAGCACGCCCGTGCGCAGCAAGGAGCACGATCCCGACTACATCGGCCAGATGGGTCACGGGCACCAGGGCGACCTGTGGAAAGGGCTGCGCATGAACGAACTGGCCATCGTCAGCACCGACCACTGCCCGTTCTGCTTCAAGGATCAGAAAGAGCTCGGCCTCGGCAACTTCGCCGCGATCCCGAACGGGATCGGCGGAGTCGAGCACCGCATGGAGCTGATCTACCAGGGTGTCGTCGCCGGCGAGCTGACGTTGGAGCGCTGGGTCGAGACCTGCTCGACCACGCCCGCACGGATGTTCGGCATGTACCCCAAGAAGGGTGTCATCGCCCCCGGAAGCGACGCCGACGTCGTGGTCTGGGATCCCAACACCAAGACCAAGATCGGGATCAACGACAAGCACCACATGAACATGGATCACTCGGCCTGGGAGGGGTGGGTGATCGACGGCAAGGTCGACACGGTCTTGTCCCGGGGGACTGTGGTCATCGAGAACGATCAGTACACCGGAAAGAAAGGTCACGGTCAGTTTGTTCGTCGCGGCCTGTCTCAGTATCTCGTGTAACCCGCTCGTCACGGGCGCTCGGCCGGTTCCGGCGTTCGCTCCTCGACACGGTCGGCAAACCCCGCCGACCTACCGTCTCGTCGTCGAACCCCGGCCCCGTCCTCGCGGTCTCCTGCTCCCAGATTTCCAACGCCGTCCCCACCTCTTGTCCTACTCGCACTCCGACGCCACCTCCGACCGTTTCGAATCCTTGGCGTCGATCAGAAAGGAAGCTTTGTCATGAACAGAATCTCACATTGGATCGATGGGAAGGTGCTCGAGGGTGCTTCGGGCCGGTCCGGGGTCGTGTGGAACCCGGCCACCGGAGAACAACAAGCCGCAGTCGACTTCGCCTCGGTCGAGGAGGTCGACCACGCGGTGGCCGTCGCCAAAGGCGCGTTCTACGCGTGGCGGTCGACGAACTTGTCGCGCCGCGCCGAGGTGATGTTCAATCTCCGCGAACTCGTCGACGCCAACCGCAAGGAGATCGCCACGCTCATCAGCAAGGAGCACGGCAAGGTCGTCGGCGATGCGATGGGCGAGGTGGCTCGCGGTCTGGAGAACATCGAGTTCGCCTGCGGCATCCCGAACCTCCTGAAGGGCGGCTACAGCGAGCAGGCCAGCACCGGCGTCGACGTCTACAGCATCAAGCAACCGCTCGGCGTCGTCGCCGGCATCACCCCGTTCAACTTCCCGGGCATGGTGCCGATGTGGATGTTCGCCAACGCCTTGGCGTGCGGGAACACGTTCATCTTGAAGCCCAGCGAGAAGGATCCGTCGGCCAGCCTCTTCCTCGGTGAGCTGTTGAAGCAGGCCGGTCTGCCGGATGGCTGCTTCAACGTCGTCAACGGCGACAAGGTAGCCGTCGACCGCATCCTCGAGCACCCCGACATCGCCGCCGTCAGCTTCGTCGGCTCGACCCCGATCGCCAAGTACATCTACGAGACCGGCACGCGCAATGGCAAGCGCGTCCAGGCTCTCGGCGGCGCGAAGAACCACATGCTCGTGCTGCCCGACGCAGACCTCGACATGGCCGCCGACGCCGCGGTCAGCGCCGCCTACGGCTCGGCGGGTGAACGCTGCATGGCGATCTCGGTCGTGCTCGCCAGCGATGCGATCGCCGACAAGCTCGTCGACAAGATCAAGGATCGCATTCCGGCGATCAAGGTCGGTCCGGCCAGCGAGCCCGACAACGAGATGGGCCCACTGATCACCGGGGAGCATCGCGACAAGGTCGCCGGCTACCTCAACGCGGCCGAGGCCGAGGGTGCACAACTCGTCGTCGACGGGCGCCAAGACGCGCCGAGCGGAGGTTTCTTCCTCAAGCCGTCGTTGATCGACCGCGCCAAGCCGGGCATGGCTTGCTACGACGACGAGATCTTCGGTCCGGTGCTCACCGTGACGCGCATCAGCGGATATCAGGAAGGTCTCGACCTCATCAACAACAACCCGTACGGCAATGGCACGGCGATCTTCACGCGCGACGGTGGCGCGGCCCGCCAGTTCGAGTTCGACGTCCAGGTCGGGATGGTCGGGGTCAACGTGCCGATCCCGGTGCCCGTCAGCTACTACAGCTTCGGAGGGTGGAAGGCCAGCCTGTTCGGCGACACCCACATGTATGGCCCGGAGGGGATCAACTTCTACACCAAGACCAAGGTCGTCACCTCCCGCTGGCCCGACCCGCGCACCAGTTCCGTCGACCTCGGCTTCCCCCAGAACAGGTGAGACTCGTTCCGTTCCGGCGCGGCGCCGCTCGGCGTTCGTCCTTCGACACGGTCAGGGGAACCCCACCCCTGACCTATCGTCTCAGGATCGAACCCCGACCGTCGCCGCGCCTGTCCTGCAGCACTCGACAGGTGGGAGGCGCCGGGGTTCGGATGCGAGACGATAGGTCGCCGGGGTTTGGCGACCGTGTCGAGCATCGAACGCCGGGGGCTCCCGCCGTGGGCGTCGCCTCTCAGACTGGGGAGAGGGGCTGATGGACTTTGGAGTAGTTCTGCAGACGACGCCGCCGGCTGCGCGCGTCGTCGACCTCGCCAAGCGGGCGGAGGCGTACGGGTTCAGCCATGTGTGGACGTTCGACTCGCACATCCTGTGGGAGGAGCCGTACGTCATCTACAGCCAGATCCTCGCCGAGACGCGCCGGATCACGGTCGGCCCGATGGTCACCAATCCGGCGACCCGCGACTGGACCGTCACCGCCAGCACCTACGCCACGCTCAACGAGATGTTCGGCAACCGCACGGTGTGCGGGATCGGCCGCGGCGACTCGGCAGTGCGTGTCACCAACGGCGCGCCGACGACCCTGGCCACGCTGCGCGAGGCGGTACACGTGATCCGCGAACTGGCCAACGGGCGCAGCGTGGACTACAAGGGCTCGCAGCTGCGCTTCCCCTGGTCGAGTGGGAGCCGGCTCGAGGTGTGGGTCGCCGCCTACGGGCCCAAGGCCCTCGCCCTCACGGGTGAGGTCGGCGACGGCTTCATCCTGCAACTCGCCGACCTGTCGATCGCCGAGTGGACCATCAAGGCCGTGCGCGACGCCGCGGCCGCCGCCGGGCGCGACCCCGAGTCGATCACCATCTGCGTCGCCGCACCCGCGTACGTCACCGACGGAAGCTCCGAGGCACTGGCCCACGGACGCGAGCAGTGCCGCTGGTTCGGTGGCATGGTCGGCAACCACGTCGCCGACATCGTCGCCCGGTACGGCGACCACAGCGCTGCCGTGCCGCAGGCGTTGACCGACTACATCAAAGGCCGCCAGGGATACGACTACAACGAGCACGGCCAGGCGGGCAATGTCCACACGCAATTCGTTCCCGACGAGATCGTCGATCGGTTCTGCATCGTCGGTCCGCCGGCGACACACATCGAGCGGATGAACGCCCTGAAACAACTCGGCGTCGATCAGTTCAGCATCTACCTCCAACACGACGACAAGGACCACACGCTGCAGGTGTACGGCGAGAAGGTGCTGCCCGCCGTGGCGGAGACGGTCAAGGCGAAGGCGTAGCCGAAGCTCCAGCATGTCGACAGAGCTGATCACTCCGATACCCGCGACGCGCCGGTTGCAACTGCGACGCGGCCGGCGGGCGGCGATGTTCGTGTTGTCGATGGTGGTGGTTGCGATCGGCTGGGAGCTCTACAAGAAGATCGGGCCCGACGACGGCGGCAAGATCCTCGGATGGAAGGTGTTGCCACGCGCCAAGGATCGCGTCATGCCGCACGTGTCCGACATCCTGTCGAGGTTCGGGGATCCGGTCAGCCGTTCGTCGGACGAGTCGGTGTTCGTCGTCGTGCTCAAGGGCGTGTGGTTCTCGCTGCGGCTGGTGCTCGCCGGGTTCGGGCTCGGCCTCGTCGCCGGGATGTTGCTCGCCGTGCTGATGACTCGCTTCCGGATTGCCGAACGCTCGATCCTGCCCTACCTCGTGGTGTCCCAGACCATCCCGTTGATCGCCCTCGCCCCGCTGATCGTCAGTTGGGGAGGAAAGCTGCACGTCGGCGGGTTCGTGTGGCCGCGGTGGCTGTCGGCGTCGTTGCTCGGCGCGTTCCTCACGTTCTTCCCGATCGCCGTCGGCACACTGCGTGGGCTGAAGTCGCCGCCACCGTCCTCCCTCGAGTTGATGGACAGCCTCGCCGCCCCGTGGTGGAGCACGTTGGTCAAGCTGCGCTTCCCGGCTGCGCTGCCGTACATCGTTCCCGCTCTGAAGCTCGGCGCGGCGGGAGCCGTGATCGGGGTCGTCGTGTCGGAGATCTCGACCGGGCTCCGCGGTGGGATCGGGCGGTTGGTGATCGAGTTCGGCCGGGCGACCACCAGCGATCCGGCCATCGTCTACACCGCGGTGATCGGCGCCGCGTTTCTCGGGCTGATCATGGCCGGCCTGG
Organism: Ilumatobacteraceae bacterium; assembly: GCA_036556105.1. GTDB lineage: Bacteria > Actinomycetota > Acidimicrobiia > Acidimicrobiales > Ilumatobacteraceae > JAENVT01. The sequence goes on from DATBKA010000423.1 coordinate 11,429, forward strand.
TATCGCTGGCCGACGCGGTGTTGATGCGCAATCGTCCCAAGGAGGTCGTGGCGTGAGCGCGGTCGAGGTGGCCGGAGTCAACAAGGCGTTCAACCCCGGCAAGAGCAGCCGCGTCGACGCCCTCGTCGGCATCGACCTCCAGATCGACGATGGCGAGTTCGTGTCGTTGATCGGCCCGTCAGGGTGCGGCAAGAGCACGCTGCTGCGCGTGATCGCCAACCTCACCGAACCGACGAGCGGGTCGGTGACGGTGAACGGCAAGCCGGCCAGGCAGGCGCGGCTCGACCAGGACTACGGCATGGCGTTCCAGCAGGCCGGCCTGTTCGAGTGGCGCACGGTCACGAAGAACATCGAGCTGCCGCTCGAGCTGAAGGGCTGGGACCGGGACAAGCGCCGTGCCCGCGCCGAGGAGATGCTGGCGCTGGTCAAGCTGGAGGAGTTCGGCGCGCACATGCCGTGGCAGCTCTCCGGCGGGATGCAGCAACGTGTCGCCATCGCCCGCGCTCTCGCCGCCCATCCGCAGTTGTTGTTGATGGACGAACCGTTCGGCGCCCTCGACGAGATGACGCGTGAGCACATGCAGGCCGAGCTGCTGCGCATCTGTGCCGAGACCGGAACGACGGTCATCTTCGTGACCCACTCGATCCCTGAGGCGGTCTACCTGTCCAACCGCGTCGTCGTCATGTCGCCGCGGCCCGGTCGGATCATCCAAGTCGTCGATGTTCCCCTCGGCTCCGATCGCAACGACGACACGCGCGAGGAGGCGTCGTTCTACGCCAAGATCACGGAGGTGCGCGAGGCGTTGCGCGGCATCGAAGGCGGGGCGATGATGCACGGGGTCGAGGATCGATGATCCGGCGCTCGCTCACCGTGGTTCGGAACCTCGGCGCGCCGCTCGTGTTCGGCGTGTTGCTGCTCGGGCTGTGGGAGCTCGTCGTGCGCGCCGCCCACCTGAAGCCGTACTTCCTCGTCGCCCCCTCCACCATCACGGCGCGGTTCTTCGACAACTGGGACAACATCTTCGACGCGATGCGCGTCACCGGCACGAACGCCGCGTTCGGGCTGGTGTTCGGCTCCGTCGTCGGTGTGCTCACAGCCTTCGTGCTGAGCCGGTTCAAGTTCCTCGACGAACTGGTCACGCCGATGTCGATCGCCATCAATGCGATCCCGGCGTTCGTGCTCGTGTCCGTCTTCAACAACATGTTCTCGACCACCAGCGACGTTCCGCGGCGGCTGATGGTCAGCCTTGTCGTCTTCTTCGTGGTGCTGGTCAACGTCGCCACCGGCCTGCGCCAGGTCGACTCCACACACGCCGAGCTGATGCGCTCGTACGCGGCGAGCAACTGGGAAGTCCTGCGCAAGGTGCGCGTGCCGAACGCCGTTCCCTACTTCTTCACGGCCTTGAAGGTCTCCGCCCCGTTGTCGGTCATCTACGCCTACGTGTCGGAGTACTTTGGAGGCGCACAGAATGGTTTGGGAAGCCGGATCACCAGCAACATCGCCACGTCCAAGAACGCTGTCGGCTGGGCGTACGTGCTCGGCGCGTGCGTGCTGGGTCTGGCCTTCTACTTGATCTCCATCGTCATGGAGGCCGTGGCCACACCGGGTGGCGCGGCACAACGCAATCGGGCGGGCGCATAGCGCACTCGCCGCACTAGACCTATCGGGACCCGTCCCGTAGGGGGAGGAGAAACCAATGAAGAAATCTCGAATCAGAGGCACGCTCGCCGCAGTGGTGGCGTTGTCGTGCGCCGTCGCCGCAAGCGGTACCGACGACGACGGCGGCTCGGCGGGCACCACGCCGCCGGCAGCGACCGAGGCGCCCGCAGCCACCGAAGCCCCGGCAGCCACCGAGGCCCCGGCTGCCACCGAGGCTACCGCTGCAACGGAAGCGCCCGCGGCGACCGTGGCGCCGGCGGAATGCACGACGCCGACTCCGGTGAAGCTGCAGCTGC
>DATBKA010000424.1:0-4360 GCA_036556105.1 Ilumatobacteraceae bacterium
AGCGACACCGACATGGCAGCGCATCGTGCGCAAGGCGGGTCTCGTGTACCTGTACTCGCGGATCTGTGTCGTTGTCGGTGCGGCAATCGTCGCCGCCGAGCTGCGTGCCGACGTCAATCAGATCCAAGGCGACACGAACACCGTGGTTCCGGCGGTCGTGGCCGACCCCCACCTTGCCGGTCACGGCGTGCCGGGCTCGGCGGTCTCGCCGATGCTCGATGTGCTGTCGTCATGGGACGGAATCTGGTACCTGCGCATCGTTCGCGACGGCTACCCGCGCCACATCGCAGCGCATGTCACCTATCACGTCGACGACGCCCGTGCCGCGTTCTTCCCTGCCTATCCGATGCTCGTCCGCATCGTCGACGCGGTGCTTCCCGGCGGTGACACGATCGCCGCCCTGTTCACCAACTTCGTCCTCGGTGCGGTGGCGATCCTGCTGCTCGGCATCCTGGCCAGGCGCCTGTTCGGCGACGAGGTGGCCGAGAAGTCGATGGTGCTGGCGGCACTGTTCCCGGGCAGTTTCGTGCTCTCGTTCGCCTACACGGAAGCGTTGCTGCTGGTCGTAGCGATGGCGTGCCTGTGGTGCCTGATGGAGGAGCGGTGGGTGCTCGCCGGCGTGTTCGCGGCGATCGGCACGGCGACGAGACCGAACGGGCTGGCGCTGGTCTGGGCGTGTGCCATAGCCGCGGCGATCGCCATCCGGCGTCGGCGCGACTGGAAGTCGTTGGCCGCGCCGATCATCTCCCCACTCGGCTTCGTCGGATTCCAGCTGTGGCTCGGTGCGCATGCGCACGAATCGGGCGTGTGGTTCCGAGTGCAGCGCGAGGCGTGGAACGAAGGGGTGAGCTTCGGCTGGACGGCGATCCGCAAGACGTTCGCCACGTTCGCCCACCCGTTGACGTCGCCGACCGACATCGTCACCACGGCATCGGTGCTCGTCACGGCGTTGCTGATCTACTTCGCCTGGCACAAGCGGCTGCCTTGGACCATGGTCGCCTACTGCGTCGGCATCCTCGCCTTCATGTTGATCCCGAACACGGTGACGGCGCGGCCACGGTTCTTGTTCACGGCCTTCCCCTTGTTCATCTCGGCCGGCGCCTACATGCACGAAGTGCGCCGTGACTGGTGGCCGTACGTCGTCGGTGCGTGCAGCACCGGGTTGGTGGCCCTGACCGCGCTCTACGGTGTGTACGGGGCGATCCCGTGACGTGGCGCCGCCACGTGTCGGGCCAGCGGCTCGGCGTGTCGGCCCTGGCTCTCCTGGCCTACCTTCCCGCGCTGCTGGCGGCGCCCGGCAAGATGCCGAGCGACACGAAGCTGTACCTCTACCTCGATCCGGGCCGGTTGATCTCCGACGCTCCGTACACGTGGGACAACCGCCAGTTCGCCGGCTGGGTCCCGCACCAGACGGTGACCTATCTCTGGCCCTCCGGGCCGTGGTACTGGTTGTTCGACCACATCGGCGTGCCCGACTGGATCGCCCACCGGCTGTGGATCGCCACGCTCCTGTTCTGTGGCGGGCTCGGCGTGCGGTGGGCGGCCAAGCACCTCGGACTGGCCGGGGTTGGCGCACTCACGGCGGCACTCGTGTATCAGCTCTCGCCGTATGTGCTTCCGTACCTGTCGCGCACGTCGCTGATGCTCCTGCCCTGGGCGGCGGTCGGCTGGTTGGTCGGCCTGACGATTCGCGCCGCGACGCGCACACGTTGGCGCGACGCGGCGATCTTCGCACTGGTCATCTTGACCGTCGGCTCCCCGAACGCCACAGCGCTGGCGATGATCGCTCCCGCGCCCGTGTTGTGGTTGCTCCACGCGGCCTGGCAGCGAACGATCAGCTGGCGACGCGCCGTCGCCGTCGCGGCGCGGATCGGCGGGCTCTGTCTCGCCGTGTCGTTGTGGTGGATGGCGATGCTCGCCGTGCAAGCCCGTCACGGCGCCGACGTGTTGTCCTACTCGGAGACGTTGGAGGCGGTGTCGTTCACATCGGTCAGCACGGAGACGCTGCGCGGTCTCGGCTACTGGTTGTTCTACATCCGCGATCCATTCGGGTTCGCAACCACCGCCTCGCGTGACTATCTCGAGTCGGTTCCCATCATCATCGTCGGGTTCCTGCTCGTGCTGTGCAGTGTCGCCGGGATCGCCCTGACGAGATGGAGCCAGCGTCGGTACGCGGCACTGCTCGTCTTCGCCGGCATCGTGCTGGCCGTCGGCGTGCACCCGATCTCCGACCCGTCGCCGGTGATGTCGCGACTGGCGACATCGTCACGATCGACGTTGTCGCTGGCCATCCGCAGCAGCACCCGCGCCCTGCCGTTGAGCAACCTCGGTCTGGCGCTCGGAGCGGGCGCGCTGGTGACTGCGGCGTCGAGGGTGCTGGCGGGGTGGCGGCCGCGGCTGCGGTTGCTGGCCCCGGCGATCGTTGCCGCGCTGGCCATTCTCAACCTGCCGGCACTGTTCGACGGCGGGTTCGTCGATCCGGCGCTGCGACGCGCCGAGGACCCTCCGGCGGCCTGGCGAGACGCCACCGCGGCGCTCGACCACGGCTCGACCGAGCACCGCGTTCTGCAGCTCCCAGGAGCCGAGTTCGGTGCCTACCGGTGGGGGTACACCGTCGATCCACCGCTGCCCGGGCTGACGGTGAAGCCGCTGATCACCCGCGACCTGCTACCGCTCGGCTCACCCGGGGCGATGGACCTGCTGTACGCGCTCGACGACCGCGCCCAGACCCACATCCTCGAGCCGGCCGCGATCGCGCCGATCGCCCGCCTGTTGGCGGCGGACACGATCTGGGTCAGCAACGACATGGCCTTCGATCGCTTCCGCACGCCACGACCGGAGTTGACCCATGCGTTGTTCGCGGCGCGACCGCCGGGTCTCTCGACGCCGATGGCGTACGGCGCCGACACGGTCAACACGCCGCAGGTGCCCATGCTCGACGAGACCGAGCTCGCCGAGGACTCGATCGGCAAACCAGTTCCACCGGTCGAGGTCGTCTCCGTCGACGATCCCGTGGCGATGGTCCGGGCGTCCGCGTCGCTGGTGGTCGTGGCCGGGAGCGGCGACGGGCTGGTCGACGCGGCATCGGCCGGCCTGATCACCGGCGACGAGGCGATCCTGTACGCTGCCGACCTCCGGGCGGCGGACATCCTCGACGAGACGAAGCTCGTCGTCCTCACCGACTCCAATCGCGATCGCGCTCACCAGTGGCGCGGCACCCAGGACGTCGTCGGGTTCACGGAGACGGGCGGCCCGAGCCGCGACCTGTTGCAGGCCGACACGGCGGATCAACGCCTCCCCGTGTTCGCCGCCGACGACGCTGGGCAGCAGACAACGGCGGCCGTCGAGGGCCTCGACATCCGAGCGACCGGCTACGGCGAGCCGTTCGCCTACCGGCCCGAGGATCGTCCGGCGATGGCCGTCGACGGTGATCCGGACACGGCGTGGGTCGTCAGCGACCGTGCCGACCCGATCGGACAGCGACTGGAGCTCAGCGGAGGGCTGTCCGACCTGACCTTGTTGCAATCGCAACAACTCGGTGCCTCGCGGATGATCTCCGAAGTACGTCTCGAGTTCGACAACGCTGCGCCGCAAGCCGTTGCCCTCGATGTGTCCTCGTTGGAGGGTGAAGGGCAACACGTTGCCGTGCCCGACGGAGCGCGGTTCGTGAGCATCACGATCACCGGTGTCAGCGATCGGCCCGGCGCCACGGATCCCGGACCCTCGGCCGTCGGTTTCGCCGAGCTCGGCCTCGGTGCCCACGCCGAGGTCGTCAGGCTGCCGAACGACGCCGACGTCGTTCCGGCGGGCACTCCCCGTGCAGTCGTCCTCACTCGCCTGCGCACCGACCCGCTCGATCGGTGGCGCAGCGACCCTGAGCCGCGGCTCGTCCGCGCCTTCGCTGTCGGCGACCGGCAGAGCCTCCACGCCACCGTCACGTTGCGACGCAACGATCGAGCCCCTGACGCCGTCCTCGACGCGCTTGCGGGGGTCACCGCCGCTACCGCGAACCGACGGCTCACTGGCGACGCCGACTCCGTGGGCGCCCGCGCCGTCGACGGCGACGTCACGACGGCGTGGACGTCGCCGTTCTCGAACGCCGTCGGCTCGCAGCTCGACATCCCCGTCGATCCGGCAACGCCGATCGACTCGTTGAGCCTCGTGCAACCCGTCGACGAACGGCACAGCACCATCACTCGCATCACCGTGAGCGCCGGTGCATCCTCGACCACGATCGACGTGCCGCCGCCCGATCCGTCCGGCCGCAGCACCATGAGCTTGACGCCGCTGTCGGGATCGATGCTGCAGGTGCGGGTCGACGGCATTGCCCCACGGACGACGATCGACCGTCGCTACGGCG
>DATBKA010000425.1:0-6061 GCA_036556105.1 Ilumatobacteraceae bacterium
ACGTGACGCTCGCTCACTCGGCGCGAGCGTATGACGTTCGCCGTGAGCGCGTTCTGAACGCGAGCGACTCGAGCGGTACGGCGCCTCTAGCGGTCGAACCGCCGCCAGTTCCCTTCTGAGACGACGTCGACGGTGCCGTCGATCACACGGATCGCCGTGTCGTCGTCGATCGCGTATGACGGGCAGTCGAGCATCGCCGCCCACTTCTCGGCGTTGGCCATGGTGTTGCTCGGGAGCATGGGATGGTCGAGGTGAGGGTAGATGGCGAAATCGACGAGTCCGAGGGCGCGGTCGTCGCCGGCGGGCGGCTGCCAGCCCATGAACGGCTTGCCGATACGCGGCGTCATCACCATGCTCCCACCGCTGAGGCCGACCCAGACCGTGTCGCTGAGCGTCGGCAGCATGTCGGCAAGCCCGCACTCGCGCATCCAGTGGCACAAGTAGAGCGAATCGCCGCCCGCGGCGAGCAGGACCTCGGTCTCGCGGACCAGCGGTACCCAGCGTTCCTCGTCGATGCTGGGAAGCGCGGTGAGCTCCAACAGGCCCACTGACTTCCACCCCAACTGGGTCATCTGCGAATCGCCACGTCCGCTGACGAACTCCCAAGGCCTCACCCCGGGGCCGACGTGTGGATGGCCGTACTGCGCGGTCGGGATGCACAGCGCCGTGCACTCCCCGATCGGCTTGCCGAGCAGATCGACCAGAGCCTCGAGGATGCTCGGGTTGTTGACTCCGGCCGACGTGAGAAGTAGCCGCATGTTCCCTTCAATCACGCGAGGCAGCCCGCAGAACGCCTCTGAGGTGAGCGCTTGGCAGCCCCAACGGGATTCGAACCCGTGCCGCCACCTTGAGAGGGTGGTGTCCTAGGCCACTAGACGATGGGGCCGAGTAGCGCAAGCACACTACCAACACGCGCCGGGAAACCGCTGCGGAAACCTGGCCGGTCGTGCGGTCAGCCGGCCGTGCTGAGCTGGGGAACAAGGACTCGAACCCTGAATAACAGAACCAGAATCTGCTGTGTTACCAATTACACCATTCCCCATGGGGCAGATCGATTCTAGCAACCTCGGCCGCAACTCAGCCGGTGAGCGACAACAGCCGTTTGAAGCCGATCAGCCGTCCGAGGGCGATGCCGGCCGCCTCCTGCAGCTCGTGGCGAACGGCCGCGCCGCCGCGCACGGGGCTGGTCCGCGTCGGTGACACGTAGGCGACCAGACCGAGCTCCTGGGCGGTCAACCGGGCACGCAACGAATGGAACGGGTCGGTCACGAGCAGCACTCGGAACAGGCCGCGCTCGCGCAGCATCGAGGCGACCGTGTCGAGCGAGGCGTACGTGCTGTGGCCCTCTGACTCCTGCAGGATCGACTCGCCGGGAACGCCGTGATCGGCGAGATAGCTCGCCGATGCCTCGGCTTCCGTGAAGCGATCGCCGGGTTGGTTGCCGCCCGTGACGACGATCACCTTGGCCAGACCGAGGGCCCACAGGTCGGCGGCGTGATCGAGGCGTGCCGCCAGCTGTGGGGAGGGGCGCCCGTCGTACTGCGCCGCACCGAGCACGACGATGGCATCGACGGGGCGGGCCTGGTCGCTGCGACCAGTGCTGTGCACCTGGTACAGGGTGACGCCGAAGTAGACGACACAGAGCACCAACACGACCGCGACCCCGATCACGCTACGGCGCAACCATCTTCGCCGCGGCGGGATCAGTGTTCCGCCGACCGGGGTCGGATCAGCGGTGTCATCTGGTGGCGACGCGGGGATGTCGCCGGTGGCCCCATCCACGACCGGGTTGCCCAGTGGCGGTGTCACCGACGTTGCATCGAGAAGTGGATCGATCTCGCTCACATCGCTCGAGCCGCGGTCAGCCGCCTGACGACTTCCTCCCGTCCCATCACTTCCAGTGCTTCGAACAACGGCGGCCCGACTGTGCGACCGGTGATCGCAACGCGAATCGGCGCCTGGGCCTTGCCCTTCTTCAGGCCGTGGCCCTCGCCGATCGTCTCCAGCGTCTCTTTCAACACGGACGCTCGCCAGTCGGAGCTGGACAGCCCCGCGTACGCCGCGGTCACTTCGGCCAGCACCTGCGCAGACTCCGGCGCGGCCATCGTCTGCTTCCACGCCTCGGCATCGATCTCCGGCTCCTCGAGGAACAGGAAGTCGACGACGCCCGGCACGGCGGACAGCGTGGTCGCCCTCGACTGCACGACGGCGGCCATGGCTGCGAACTTTGCCGGGTCGTAGCGCTCGGGCGGCCAGGGCACATCGGGCGATCGCAGGAACGGCTGGCACAAGCCGATGAACTCGTCGAGCGGGAGCATGCGGATGTACTCACCATTGAATGCAGCGAGCTTGCGCACGTCGAAGAACGCCGGCGAGTGGTTGACGTCTTCGAGCCGGAAATCGCGCTCGATCGCCGACCACGGCACGATCTCCTGATCACCTGGGGGCGACCATCCCAGGGTCATCAAGTAGTTGACCATCGCCTCGGGCAGGATTCCTTCTTCGCGGTACTGCTCGACGGCCACCTTGTCGCGACGCTTGGAGAGCTTCTTGCGTTGCTCGTTGACGAGCACGGGCACGTGCCCCCACACCGGCGGCTCGTGGCCGAGCGCCTGCCAGAGCAACTGCTGCTTCGGAGTGTTGGGCAGATGCTCTTCGGCGCGGACGACGTTGGTGATGCCCATCTCGATGTCGTCGACGACGTTGGCGAGGTTGAAGATCGGAGTGCCGTTGCCACGCAGCAGCACGAAGTCCTCGAGCGTGGCGTGATCGAACACGACATCGCCGCGCACGACGTCGTGCACCGTCGAGGAGCCCTCGGGCACGCGGAACCGCAGCACGCGTCCCGGCGCTGGGCCGAGACCACGATCGCGGGAGTAGCCGTCATAGCCGCTGGCGCCCGTCGCCTTGGCGCGCTCCTGGATCTGTTCCGACGTCAGGTCGCAGTAGTAGGCGGCGCCCGCCTCGAACAGCCGCTTGGCCGCGGCTTCATGGGCAGCCGCATATTGACTCTGGAAGTACGGCCCCTCGAACGTCGGATCCTCGCGGCGGATGCCGACCCACGCCAGCGCGTCGATGATCCCTTCGGTCCATTCGGGGCGGTTGCGCGTCTCGTCGGTGTCTTCGATGCGCAGCACGAAGGTGCCGCCTGCCTGCTTGGCGAGGGCCCAGTTGAACAAGGCCGTGCGCGCTCCGCCGACGTGGAAGAAGCCGGTCGGTGAGGGCGCGAATCGAAATCGAGGGCCGCTGCTCATTTCGCACGTCACCCTACCGCCGGGCCTGCGACGGCCCCTTTCGCGTTCGTCAGGCTGTTGCTGGGCGCTGCGTGATGAGTACCAGGTTGCGCAACTGACGCAGGGCGACCGACAGGGTGGTGAGGTCGAACGCGTCGGCTCGGCGGATCTCGGTGAACATCGCCAACGCACGGCTCACGACGCGCTCGTTGGCGGCAACCCACTCCCGCGCTCCCCCGATGTACAGCGCCTCGTCGGCGAGATCGGCCAGCGCTCCCATCAGATCATCACGCAACGCCGACCGCGCCTGCGTCTGCCAGCGGTCGTTGCGCGGCAATGCGCCGACGGCGTCCCACAGCCAGCCGAGGTCGAGCGTGTCGAACATCTCCCAGTACGCCGAGGTGGTCACCCCGACAGACATCCCCTGCCTGACTGCGAGGTCGATCACGTCGAACGCGGTGTGCATCAGCGGCCAGGTGACGGAGCGTTGGGCGAGCCGCTCGGGCACGCCGGCGGCGAGACGAGCGGCCTCGTTGGCGAACATCTGCTCGCGGAGACGGCCGCGCAGATGAGAGTCGAGCGTCGAAGAGAGCTCGATGACCCCCGGCTTGAACTCACCGACAACCGCAGCGATATCGAGCGGCGGACGACGGTGACGCAACAGCCACAGCGCGCTGCGCTCGACCATACGACGTAACTCGAGGAACAAGTCGAGCTGCGTGTCGAGCTTGACATGGCTGGGAAGCGACTCGATCTCGTCCCACACGGACTGGAAGTCGAAGGTGTCGCGTGCGGCAACCCAGGCACGCATCACATCGACGACGCCGGCACCGGTGTCTTCGGTCATCCGGTTGTCGAAGGAGATTCCCGACAGGTTGACCATCTGGTTCGACACCTGGGTGGCGATGATCTCCCGCCGCAGGCGGTGCCGGCCGATCTCGTCGCGGTACCGCTGCTGCAGGACCTTGGGGAAGTAGCGGGCGAGGTCGGGCTCGAGGTATGGGTCGTCGGGAAACTCGGTGCGCACCATCTCGGCCATGTTGACGCTCTTCGTGTAGGCCAAGACGATGGAGAACTCGGGTGTCATCAACCCCATCCCGCTGGCCTGACGTTCGGCGATCTGCTTGTCCGTCGGCAAGGCTTCGAGGGCGCGGTTCAGCCATCCCTCCGCCTCGAGCACGTGCAGGTACCTGGCGTGCACGTTGACCATCGGCAGCGCCTGGCGGCGAGCGATCGCCAAGGTCAGCGTCTGGGCGCGGTTGTCGTCCAGCACGAGCTCGGCCACCTCGTCGGTCATCTCGGCGAGCAGGTCGTTGCGCTGGTCGAACGTCATCTGCCCCGCAGCCACGACGGTGCCGAACAGGATCTTGATGTTGACTTCGTGGTCGCTGCAGTCGACCCCCGCCGAGTTGTCGATCGAGTCGGTGTTGACGAGCCCACCGTTGAGCGCGAACTCGACGCGACCTCGTTGCGTCAGCCCGAGGTTGCCGCCCTCGGCCACCATCCGGCAGCGCAGCTCGGCACCGTTGACGCGCAAGCCGTCGTTGGCACGGTCGCCGACCTCGGCGTGGGTTTCGGTGGTCGCCTTCACGTACGTGCCGATGCCGCCGTTCCAGAGCACGTCGACAGGGGCTTTCAGGATGGCCGTCACCAGCTCGTTCGGTGTGAACGAGAGCTTCTCAGTGCCGAGGCGTTTGCACGCCTCCGGGCTGAGGGCGATCGTCTTCACCGTTCGCGGGTAGATGCCGCCACCGGCCGAGATCAGCTTCTTGTCGTAGTCCGCCCAGCTCGACCTGGGCAGGTCGAACAATCGCTTGCGTTCGTTGAACGACGACAAGGCATCCGGGTCGGGATCGACGAAGATGTGGCGATGGTCGAAGGCGGCGACCAGCTTGAGGTGCTTCGACAGCAGCATCCCGTTGCCGAACACGTCGCCCGACATGTCGCCGATGCCGACGACGGTCAACTCGTCGCGGTCCGCGTCCTTCCCCAGGGCGCGGGCGTGACGGCGAACGCTCTCCCACGCTCCGCGCGCGGTGATGCCCATCGCTTTGTGGTCATAGCCGTCGCTGCCGCCGGACGCGAACGCATCGCCGAGCCAGAAGCCGTACTCCGCCGAGATCTCGTTGGCGATGTCGCTGAACGTCGCCGTGCCCTTGTCCGCGGCGACGACGAAGTACGGATCGTCGTCGTCGTGGCGAACCGTGTCGGGCGGCGGGACGATCTTGCCCCCGACGATGTTGTCGGTGAGGTCGAGCAAACCGCGGATGAACTCCTTGTAACAGGCGACGCCGGCGGCGCGCAGTTCCTCCGCCCCGGCCGGCGGACGTTTGACGACGAAGCCACCCTTGGCGCCGGTCGGAACGATCACCGCGTTCTTGACGATCTGCGCCTTGACGAGCCCGAGCACTTCGGTGCGAAAGTCTTCACGGCGATCGCTCCAACGAATACCCCCACGGGCGATGCGCCCGTTGCGCAGATGAATGCCTTCGACCCGCGGCGAGCACACCCAGACCTCGAACAGAGGCCGCGGCAGCGGGAGATCGGGCACCTTCGCCGTGTCGAACTTGTAGGAGATGACCGGACGATGGCCTCCATCGGCTCCCGGCCGGTAGGCGTTCGTGCGCACGGTGGCCTCGATCAAGGTCAGCAGCGAGCGCAGCGTGCGGTCGTCGTCGAGGCTGGGCACGGCGTCGAGGGCTTCGATGATCTCCGCATGCAGTCCTGCCTCGTCGGCGACAGCGGCCGGATCGAATCGTGCCGCGAACAACGCCGACAGCATGCGGCTGATCGAGGCATGGCGCGCCAACGTTGCCTCGATGTACTGC
>DATBKA010000426.1:0-2718 GCA_036556105.1 Ilumatobacteraceae bacterium
ATGGTGAACTCCAGGAACTCGCCGCGCTTGGAATGGGGCTCTGCGGTCGCGCCGTCCTCACTGTTGCAGAACATGGCGTAGCGAGCAGGGGGCAACGACTGCGAGAACAGAACGGTCAGGGTCATGCCGGGCTCGATGTCGACGACGCCGCCGACGAAGTCGAACCCTTCCGGCATCGACATCCCTTCCGGTACTGGTGGTGCGTCTTCGGGATGTTCGAAGAACGCGGCAATGTCCAGCTCGGGTGGCGCCGTCAGAACGTTCAGCTCGTGTCGGCGTGTCGTGGGATTGCGGACTTGTAGCGCGGCGGTGTCCTCGGTGATGGCAGACGAGTCGAAGCCGATCGACGATTCGCCGAACGCGATATCGATGGCATTGTCCACGTCGGTCGTGGTCATCGCCGCGCTGTCGATCTTCCAGGCTCCGTCGACCTTGATCAGCGTGAACTCGCGCACAACCCCCAACAATCGGAAGAAGAGCGGTGCAACCGCTGTGGCGGTATCGCCGACCACGACCGGGGCGGACGATGCACCGAGCACGTATTGCCTCGCACCGACGTAATACCCGGAGTTGGCGATGAACGCCTCGCCGGCTTCGTGGAAGACCTGCTGCAAACCGTTGTCGGTCCACGATTCCATGAAACCTGCGACATCTCCAGTAGAGAGATCGTCACGGGCGGCTCGAAGAGTCGCCTCGACCGCGGCGACGTCAACGGCCTCGGCGTCGTCGGACTTGCTGTCGTCGCCACAAGCAGGAACGGCCGCGAGGACGGCGATCAAGAACAGGAGAGGTCGCGTCATGGGATCTCATTGCGGCGAAATGGCCGAGCGGGGCGTCGAGCGGAGCGCGCGAAGCCCCATGACGCCGCAGACCAGAGCTGCGAGCAGCAGCGTGAAGAAAACAGCGTTGTAGAAGAGGAGTCGGCCGGCCGACCAGTGGTCGTCGCCGAGGTCGGCGAACCCGATGTAGATCGTGGCGATACTCGCCACGATCAGCGGTCCGCTCGTGGCAAGGAGGCGTCGACGCCGAGACGGCGTCGAGGCGCGAAGGCTCGAGGCAAGGCGGCCGCGCTCTGCAACCGCAATCCCGATCGAAACAACAACGAGCAGCAGCGCCGGGGCGAAGCCAGTGAAGTAGCCGAACAGGCCGCCGAGGGCGAGTACTGCGATGAGCAGAAGGACTGCGGCGCTGGAGTGACGCGGGTTCATGATGGTCTCCATTCGGTAGCGAGGGACGGTGACGAGCAGGTCGACAGTTGCGCGACACCAGGCGCGGCGAACACCGTCGCGGCGCACCAGATCCTCGAAGTGCAGCACGAGATCGTCTGCGTAGTGCTGGCGGAAGCGCCACGGGTACAACCGAACGAGCGCCCGGTAGACGGATGTGCTCGCCGCCATGATCAGGCCGGCCGCGGTCGGAGGTTGCTGCGGCTGCGATGGACGAGATCGGCGAGTCGATCTGCCTCGGCGAGGCACACCTCACGACCGAGCCCGGTGAGCCGGTAGTACCGACGCCGTTGATCGTCGCCGGGTTCGGGTCGATGTGGCAGTTCCTCGATCAGCCCCGCTTCGCACAGTCGCTTGAGGGTGCCGTACAGCGTCGCTGGGCCCATGCGGACCACGTCGTTCGACGAGGATTCGACCGCTTGCATGATGGCGTAGCCGTGCATGTCGCCATCGGACAAGGCAACGAGCACGTGAAAGTGTGCCGGCGGCAACGGGAGGAACAAGCGACGATCCATGACCCGCGACTATATCAACTTACGATATATTGTCAAGCGATAGAATTCGTTGTCACGGGCGCCAGAACAGAAGGTGTGTCACGCCGCTGGGGCTCGGCACCGACTCGTGGTGGAACCGATCGAACAGCTCCTCGGGAGAGGTCCACAGTCGTTCACCGCGGCCGAGCTCGATCGGCGCGACGGCGACGTGCATGGTGTCGACGAGGTCAGCCTCCAAGAACTCCCGAACGGTGGCGACCCCTCCCCCGAGCCGTACGTCCTTGCCATCGGCCGCGTCCTTGGCCTGCTGCAGAGCCGTCGCGGGGGTGGCATCGACGAAGTGGAACGTCGTGTCGGCCAGCGTGAAGCTCGGTCGGAGATGGTGGGTGAGGACGAACACGGGCGTGTGGAACGGCGGGGTGTCTCCCCACCAGCCTTGCCAGTCGAGGTTCTCCCACGGGCCACGCTGAGGGCCGAACTTGTTGCGACCCATGATCTCGGCACCGATGTTGTGCGAGAAGTCGCGAGTGAAGTAGTCGTCCAGCCCTCGGGAACCGCCGGGCTCGGTGCGGTTCGGCCAGCTCGCAGTGACGAAGGCCCACCCCGCCAGGTCGGCCGGGTTGGCGTGCCCGAAGGGCCGTTCGAGGCTCTGGCCTTCACCGGCGCCGAACCCATCGATCGATACACAGAAGTTCTGCACTCGGAGCAGCTGGGACATTCGTTGATCCTTCCTCGGTGTGTTCGTGTGCGTCGGTCGTCACTTGGCGTCGACTGGCGGGGCGAGGCCGACCTTGGCGTAGTGCGCCTGCGCTTCGGCGAAGCCGTCCCAATCCCACGCGACGGGACGGCCGGCGAGGCACGGTTCGAGCCGGGTGAGTGAGGTGTGCAGACCGACGACGTAGCAGTTGCCGACCGCCCCGTCGGGGTCGGTGACGAAGTGGCTGAGCCGCAACACGCAGCCGGTGGCGACGGGCTCGAGCTCCCATCGCATGTACGAG
>DATBKA010000427.1:0-3728 GCA_036556105.1 Ilumatobacteraceae bacterium
ACGTCTCGTCGAACTCACCTTGGCGATCCACGTCGGAGGCGACGGAACGCCCACAATCGACGATCCGGCCATAACGGCCATCGGCACCAGGACAAGCGCGGACTACAAATCGATCCGCCAAACATGGACACTCAACGGGCAGACGCTGGACCTCTCCGCGACCAACGGCGGCCTCGCCCGGCAACTCAACCATCTCAGCGCAGTGTCCTCGATCGCCGAAATCACAATCGCCGGTAACGGTGGCTACAGGGTGACACTCCCCAACGGTCAAGTGAACGTCATCTGGCCGACCGACGATCCGACATGTTGGGCTTCGATTACGAGTGGCCCAGCCCTCGCCAGCATGGTCGATCAGATCGCGGCAGCCGTGGTCCACACGTGACAACACGCGCCAACAGCTAGCGGCTAATGCTCAGCCGTGTTTGAGGGTGACGAGTCCGACCAGGATGATGACGATTCCGGCGAGTTGGGCGATGGTGAGGCGCTCGCCGAGGATCGCCAGGCCGATCGTGACCGAGGCGATGGCCTCGACGCCGAGGGCGAGGACATAGGTCGTGCTCAGTCCGCCTTCGTGGACCGCCCGGGCCAGGAAGCCGGCGCCGATCACGAAACAGGCGGCGACGAGCACGCTCGGCCACAGGCGGGTGAACCCGGCTGAGTTGCCCATGAACGCACCGCCGATGCTGAACGCCAGCGAACCGACGATGATGCTGACCACGCCCCTCTCCTTTCACTCGTGCCGATTTGAGACCCACTAAGCGACGAACGGATACGTGACCTCTGCCTCAGTCGTGGGACAATCCGACGATGCGTCGCCGTCTGATGCCATTCGCCGCGGCCGCATTCGTTCTCGCCGCCTGCTCGGGCTCGGACGTGGCGACCTCGCCGTCGACATCGGACGCCACGGCCACACCTGCGGCGACGAGCCCAGCGGCAACGACCACACCCGCGTCCACCACGCCGAAGCCGGCGGAGTTCGTGGTGCAACCCGGAACGGAGCAGATCGCAGTGCTCGACGCCGAGCCAGGGGCAACGCTGACCGTCAACCGCGATGGCGCGGCGATCAACAGTGGAACAGTCGACGAGCAGGGCTCGTTGCTGTTCCGCTCCCTCGAGCCGGGCGATGGCTACACGATCAGCGGCGACGACTCGATCAGCGACACCGTCACCGTTGCTGATCCCGCCGACAACCCACCGGCGACGTTCTACGCAGAGCAACCGCCGCTGGCCGAAGGCGGCTTCGGATACATCACGACCCGCGACGGCACCACCCTCAGCGCCAACGTGCTGTTGCCGGGCCCTGCTGCGTCCGGACCGTTCCCGACGGTGGTCGAGTACAGCGGTTACCAACCGAGTGATCCCGACAGCGCCCAGCTCGCCCAGGCCTACAACGCGATGGGCTTCGCCTACGTCGGCGTCAACATGCGCGGCACTGGCTGCAGTGGCGGCTCGTATCGGTTCTTCGAGACGGTGCAGAGCCTCGATGGCTACGACGTGATCGAGACGGTCGCCGCCCAGCCGTGGGTCCTCGATCACGAAGTCGGGATGGTCGGCATCTCCTATCCCGGCATCGCCCAGCTGTTCGTCGCCGCCACGCAACCGCCGAGCCTCAACTCGATCACGCCCTTGTCGGTCATCGACGACAGCTATCGGTCAACCCTGTACCCGGGTGGCATTCTCAACACCGGGTTTGCCGTCGAATGGACCCAGCAACGGGTCGAGGAGGCCAAGCCGTACGGACAGGCATGGACGAAGCGACGCGCCGATGACGGCGACACGATCTGCGCCGACAACCAGAAACTGCGCCTGCAGAACCCCGACCTCCTCAACGAGATCGAGAACAACCGCTACTACTCCCCCGCAGTCGGCGACCCGCTGGCGCCGATCACGTTCGTGGACAAGATCAACGTCCCGGTATTCCTGGCCGGAGCGTGGCAGGACGAGCAGACCGGCGGACACTTCCCGGCGATGCTCGACAAGTTCACCAGCTCACCGCACCTCTACGTGACGCTGACGAACGGCCTGCACACCGAAGCGCTGACACCGGGTGTCCTCGGTCGCTACTTCGAGTTCCTCGACCTCTACGTCGCCAAGAAGGTCCCCGACCTCACCGCGCTGAACACGATCGTGTCGATCCTCGGTGGTGCACTGTGGGGAGTCGACGAGTTCCCGCCCTTCTCCAACCGGTTCGCCGATCAGACCTACGAGCAGTCGCTGCAGACGTTCGAGAGCGAGCCGCCCATCGACATCCTCGTCGAGGGTGGAGGCAACGCTGCGTACGCACCGGGCACGCCGACGCCGAACTTCGTCGTGTCGTTCCCGAGTTGGCCGATCGCTGAGGCGACCGCTCAGACCTGGCAACTCGATGGCGGAGGCTCGCTGAGCCCGGAGCTCACCGCACCCGGCGAGGTCAGCTACATCGCCGATCCGTCCGCGTTGCCGGCGACGTTCTACACGGGTGACGGAAACGGTGTCTGGCGAGCGGACGTCAAGTACGACTGGCGACCGATCCCCGATGGCACCGGCGTCGGCTTCGTGACGGCACCGTTTGCCGCCGACACACTCGTCGTCGGAGCCGGCTCGGTCGATCTGTGGATCGAGTCGAGCACGGCGGACACGGATCTCGAGGCGACGATCAGCGAGGTGCGGCCCGATGGCACGGAGATCTACGTGCAGAGCGGATGGTTGCGCGCCAGCCAGCGCGCCCTCGCCGACACCGCCACCGAGCTGCGCCCGCTGCACACCAACCTCGAGGCGGACGCGGCAGACCTTCCGAGCGGCGAGCTCGCTCCGGTGCGGATCGAGCTGTTCCCGGTCACTCATCCCTTCCGGGCCGGCAGCCGGTTGCGGTTGACGATCGACGCGCCTGGTGACAGTCGTGCCGTGTGGGAGTTCCGGACGACCGATGCCGGGGAGACGGTGACGATCGCCTTCGACGCCGAGCACCCGTCGCGGCTGGTGCTTCCGGTTCGCGTAGAGGACGTTCCCGACCCTGCACCGTCGCCGTGCTCGTTGCGCGGCCAGCCGTGCCGGCCGTGGGTCCCGGCGGCCAACGGCGGCTGACGGGTACCCACAGCACCCGGAACGCGGCGAATACCACTACCGGACCACTGCTCGTGGCGTGATCGAATGGGACGATGACGCGACGCGATGAGCTGGCCGCCTTTCTGCGCGCTCGCCGCGACGCGCTGGCTCCAGCCGATGTCGGCCTGCCCGGTGGACGCTCGCGTCGCACCAAGGGCTTGCGTCGCGAGGAGATCGCCATGCTCGCCGGTGTCTCGGTCACGTGGTACACGTGGCTCGAGCAGGGTCGCCCGATCAACGCCTCGGGCGACGTGCTGGCCGCGTTGGCGCGTGCCCTGCACCTCGACGACGCCGAGCGCCAGCACCTCCTGGCGCTCGCCGCTCCGGCACCACGCGAGCCGGTCGAAGACATCGAGCACGCCCCGGATGCTCTGGTGCGGTTGATCACCGCACTCGAACCGGCGCCGGCCTACGTGCTCGGCGCGCGCTGGGAGTTCCTGGCCTGGAACCGGCCGCAGTCGCTGCTGTACCCGATGATCGACCGCTTGCCTGACGAAGAGCGCAACCTGTTGTGGGTCGTGTTCGCCGAGCCGACGGCGCGACGGCTGCTGACCGACTGGGCCGGTCAGGCGCGGCGGATCATGGCGGAGTACCGCAGCAGCACCGCCGCGCTGCGCAACGACCCCAAGGTCGACTGCATGATC
>DATBKA010000428.1:0-4391 GCA_036556105.1 Ilumatobacteraceae bacterium
GGTCGATGCCCTCGGCGTCGAGGACCTCGCGGGCCAGGCGGAACGCCTCGACCCCGGCCGGGATGCCCGCATAGACGGCGATCTGGACGAGCGTGTCACGGAGCTCGTCGAGCGTGCAGCCGTTGCGCAGCGCGCCGCGGAAGTGGAGCTTGAACTCGTGCGGCCGGTTGAGCGCGGAGAGGATGCACAGGTTGTGCAGGCTGCGCTGCCGGTCGGTGAGCGTGCTGCGACCCCACACGGCGCCCCAGCAGTGCTCGGTGACCATCTCTTGGAACTCGCGGTTGAAGCTGTCGGCCGTGGCGAACGCCTTGGTCACGAACTCCGGCCCGAGCACACGCGTGCGGGCGTCGATGCCTGCTTGAAACAGTGATTCGTCCATGTTCGGTACCCTACGACGGTGACCGATCCAGACACGTACGAGGTGTACGCGGTGAAGTACGCCGAGCGCGACGCGCGGCGGCCGGAGCACTTCCTCGGTGGCGACCCGCACGACGTGCCGATGCCGATGGACTACTTCGTGTGGGCGATCGTCGGGCGGGACCGCACGGTGGTCGTCGACACCGGCTTCAACACGTTCGACGCCAGCCTGCGCAACCGCAAGTTGCTGCGCACTGCCGCAGAAGGGTTGGCCTTGGTGGGGGTCGATGCGGCATCGGCGCCCGACGTGATCCTCACCCACCTCCACTACGACCACGTCGGCGGGTTCGATCAGTTCCCCGACGCTCGCTTCCACCTGCAGGATCGGGAGATGGCGTTCGCCACCGGCCGGCACATGCTGGCCAGCGAGCAGAGCCACGCCTTCACGGCCCGCCACGTTGCCGATGTGGTGATGGCCGTGCACGCCAAGCGCGTCGAGTTCCACGACGGCGACGCCGAACTGGCGCCGGGGATCTCGGTGCATCACATCGGAGGGCACACCGACGGGCTGCAGGCCGTGCGAGTCCAGACCTCGGCCGGCTGGCTCGTGCTGGCGTCCGACGCGACTCACTACTACGAGAACATCGAAGCGACGCGGCCGTTCTCGATCGTGTTCGACGTGCCGGCGATGATTGCCGGATACGACATCTTGCGGTCGCTCGCCGGGCCGCACGGAGTGATCGTGCCCGGGCACGACCCGCTGGTGTTCGAGCGTCATCCACCTGCCGATCCGGCCTTGTCCGGGATCGCCGTGCGTCTCGGCTGACCTCTAGCCTGCTCCGATGCGACTCGGCGCGTTGATCTTCCCGACCGATCAAGGCATCCAACCAATCGAGCTCGCTCGGGAGGTCGAAGCCCGAGGCTTCGATTCGTTGTGGTTTCCCGAGCATTCGCACATCCCGGTCAGCCGTCGCACACCCTGGGGTGGCAGGGTCGGGGCGCCACCGCTTCCCGACGAGTACGCGCGCACGCACGACCAGTTCGTCGCCCTCGCCGCCGCGGCGGCGGTCACATCGAGGATTCGGCTGGCAACGGGAATCACCCTCGTCGCCCAGCGCGACCCGATGTGGCTGGCCAAGGAAGCCGCCTCGCTCGACGTGATCTCCGGAGGACGTCTGCTGTTCGGCATCGGCTACGGCTGGAACCACGAGGAGATGGAGTCACACGGCGTCGACATAGCTCACCGCCGCGCCGTCGTGCGCGAGAAGGTGCTGGCGTGCAAAGCCCTGTGGGCCGACGAGGTGGCCGAGTTCCATGGCAAGTACGTCAGCTTCGAGCCGTCGTGGGCATGGCCGAAGCCCGTGCAGTCGCCGCACCCTCCGATCGTGATGGGTGCCTCGCCGACCGATCTGCACTTCCGTCACATCATCGAGTACTGCGACGTGTGGATGCCCATCCAGGGCCGGTGGCCGATCGAGGAGGCCTGGCAGAAGCTGCAGGGTGAGGCCGATGCAGCGGGTCGCGACCCGGCGACGTTGAGCCTGGGCATCTACGCCGCCAAACCCGACGCAGCGAACCTGGCCCGGCTGCGCGACGCCGGCGCGTCGATGGCCACGTTGATCCTGCCGGCGCTCGATCGCGATGCGGCGCTGGCGACGCTCGACTCCTACGCACCGCTGATCGAGGAGTTCCACTCGCCGGTCGCCGGCTGAGCCGCTCGGATGGGCCGCGGTGGCACTCCGGCGCTGGTCGCGCTCGACAACGCGGGCGTGCAGTACCGCGTCCACGAGTTCGAGGCCGACCCGACCAGGCGCGGCTTCGGTCAGGCCGCTGCGTCGGCACTCGGTGTCGAGCCGGAGCGCGTCTTCAAGACGCTGATCGCCGTCGTCGACGAGAGTCGCCACGTCGTCGGGATCGTGCCGGTGAGCGGACAGTTGTCTCTGAAGGCGATCGCCGCGGCAGTTGACGGCAAGCGTGCCGAGATGGGCGCGCCGGACGTCGCCGAACGACTCACGGGCTACGTCGTCGGTGGCATCAGCCCGTTCGGACAGAAGCGCTTGCTGCCGACCGTCATCGACGAGACCTGCGTGCTGTTCGACACGATCTTCGTCAGCGGCGGCCGCCGCGGTCTCGACATCGAGATCGCCCCCGACGATCTGATCGGTGTGCTGCGCGCCGTGACCGCCTCAATCGCCACCGACTAGCCGGTTCCTTTCGTGGGCGCCGATTTGGTCCCATGGCGACCGATTCGTCCGCCTTGCTCCGATGAAGTTGCCGATTTCTTTGAGGGGGTTCCCGCCAGCGCCTCCGAGCTCGGCTGCGCGGGCTCTACGGGTCGAAGCGACGTCGGTCCTCGCTACCTGTGTTGCCAACCGTCCACCCTCAGACGCCTGGGTGCGGGCCCGAGATCTCCGTTCTGTTCGATGGGATGTACTGGGAAAGCGTCGGCGACCCGCCGCCACTGGAGTACGAGGGAGTGGTGGAACGGCTTTCGCCGACGACGCTTCGCGCGAGTCGGCATGGGATCGGCGTCCACGTCCGATCGTCGCACACCGCAGGGACCATGCCTCGCATTGACATCCCAACGCGGAACTGCCGATCGGCACGGTGGTCAGGAGGCTTCGACGACGGTTCCGTAGCGCTGCTGGGCAGCTTGGGCTGAGGTGCCGAGGAGGGCGCCGATCTTCTGCCATGACAAGCCGGCGGCTCGGGCGGCGATGACGTTGTCGAGCAGTTGCTGTTCGCTACGGGCGCGAGCGACGACGGCGCGCTGAAGGAGGTATTCCTCCACGGGGACCTCCTTGGCGTGTTCGGAGTCGAAGTCTTCGAACCGCTTGGCGAGTTCTTCGGCGTGGTCGAGGATGTCTTGGATCGATCGGGGCATGGTGGTCACCTGATGAATTTCGCCCTGGCGGGCATGGCGTGAATGATGAAGTCGATTCCGTCGGCGGTGCTCACGCCGATCTCGAGGAACTGACCGGTCCGACTCGGCCCGATGAGCATGACGAGCTCGTCGAGTTGCAGGACTCGGACGGGGTGGTGGTAGGCGTGGAGGATGTCGTCGTCGTGAACGGCGTGCTTGCGTGCGCTGGCGATGATCACCGGATCCACGATGTCAACTTATCTTGATAGCGGTCGCGGCGCCACACTCCCACATATCTGCCAGTGATCTCGCGTACGTCTTCTGTGCCGCCAATCGTCCCTGTGCCGGAAAACCGAGCGGGAACTCGGCGCTGCCTCCGGATCCGGGTGCCAGTCGATCGCGGTCAGCAGGTTTACGGATTGAGGGTGGCACCCTGATCCCATGAGTCGTCTCTCGATCGACGTCGCGCCATCACTCCCGCTCGGAGCGGGTCGCGAGTGTCCAGTCGCGCCTTTATGGACCTATAGATCCGTAAGCGCAGATCTGTCGATCTCGCGCTCGCCGGGCAGCTGCACCACACGGCATCCGGCAACTGCGGTTGTCGGAGCGACATCTCGACTGTCGACATAGTCGCCGCAACACTCCCGCCGTAGTTACGTCGCTCCTGACGCTGTCGATCGTTCCAAGTCGTCGACGGTCAGCCCCTTAGTTGCGTTTGACGCGGCCGCGGAGCGCGCCGAAGGCGAGGCTGAACGACACCGCGCCGACGCCGGCCGTGGCGAGCAGGGCTCGGCCGATCGACCGCCACCGCCAACCGTCCTGCATGACGGCGCGCATCCCTTCGAGGAAGTACGTCGTCGGATTGAACTTCGTCGCTGTCGCCAGCCACCCGGTCATGCTCTCCTGCGGCAAGTAGGCAGTGGTCAGGAACGCGAACGGGAAGAACAGCAGGAACGAGTTGTTCACCGCCGCCGGGTTCCCGGTGCGCAAGGCGATCGAGTACGGGAAGCCGGTGAACGCCAACCCCCACAGCCCGGCCATCACGACGAAGGCGACGACCCCGAGCGGTCCGGTTGCCGGGTCGATGCCGATGGCGACCCCGATCAAGACGAGCGGCGTCGACAGGGCGGCGATCAACACCAGGTCTGCGCTCATCAGCCCGAGCAACAGC
>DATBKA010000429.1:0-3116 GCA_036556105.1 Ilumatobacteraceae bacterium
CGGACCTCACCATTGACCTCGCCATTGCGACGGTTATCCAGACCCCGACAAGTACGCTCACACGACGATGACAGCGACGGATTCTGCAGAACACGGTTCCGACCCCGGCTTCGGCGCGAACTCGTGGCTCGTCGAGGAGATGTACGAGCAGTTCCGCAGCGATCCGGGCTCGGTCAGCGACACATGGCAAGAGTTCTTCGCCGACTACAAGCCGGCGGTGAAGGCCGTCGATGCCGCGCCGATCGCGACCGCCCTGGTGTCTCCTGTCGAGACCGTCGATTCCGTTGCGACTGCAGGTTCCGCTGCACCGGTCGCAGCTCCTACGCCCGCGCAGCCGCCCGCCGCAGTCACGGCAGCGCCAGAGGAACTGGGTGATCCGATTCGAGGCGCGGGGGCGGCCATCGCCGCCAACATGGAGCGCAGCCTCACCGTCCCTACCGCGACCAGCTTCCGCGACATCCCGGCCAAGCTCCTCGAAGTCAACCGCAAGATCATCAACGGCTACCGCAGTCGCAGCGGCCAAGGCAAGGTCAGCTTCACTCATCTGATCGGCTACGCGGTCGTGCGCGCCATCGCCGACGCGGTGCCGAACATGGGCAACACGTTCGTCGCCGGCTCCGACGGCAAACCGCGGATCCTGCACAACCCGAACGTCAACATGGGCCTCGCCGTCGACGTCGACAAGGGCGACGGCACGCGCACCTTGGTCGTCCCCGTGCTGCGCAACGCCGACACGCTCGAGTTCGCCGACTACCTCGCCGCCTACGAAGACCTGATCCGCAAGGTCAAGACCAACAAGCTCGCCGTCGCCGACTTCCAAGGGGCAACGATCACGTTGACCAATCCGGGCACGATCGGCACCGTGCAGAGCGTGCCACGGTTGATGCCCGGCCAGGGCGTGATCGTCGGCGTCGGCACGATCGACTATCCGGCCGAGTTCCAAGGAGCAGACGAGCGCACGCTCGGGTCTCTCGGTGTCAGCAAGATCGTCACGATCACCAGCACCTACGACCACCGCATCATCCAAGGCGCCGAGAGCGGCATGTTCCTCAAGCGGGTCCACGAGTTGTTGCTCGGTGAGCACGGCTTCTATGAAGACGTGTTCCGCAGCCTCGGCGTCCCGTACGAGGCGGTCAAGTGGCGCGTCGACCACAGCCCGATCGACAGCGACGAAGCGATGCTGCAGAAGCAGATGCAAGTCGCCACCGTGATCCGTGTTCACCGCGTTCGCGGTCACCTGATCGCCGATCTCGACCCGTTGCGGTGGAAGGAGCCCGACTTGCCCGTCGAGCTCGATCCCGCCACGTATGGCCTCACCATCTGGGACCTCGACCGCGAGTTCCTCACCGGCGGTGTCGGCGGCTCGGAGAAGATGAAGCTCGGCGATCTGCTCGGCGTGTTGCGCGACGCCTACTGCCGCACGATCGGCATCGAATACATGCACATCCAAGACTTCGCCGAACAGCGTTGGATCCAGTCGAAGGTCGAAGGCACGCAGCCGCCGGTGCCGAAGGAGCGCAAGCAGCGCATCGTCGAACGCCTCAACGCGGCCGAGGCGTTCGAGAAGTTCCTCGCCACGAAGTACGTGGGCACGAAGCGCTTCGGGCTGGAAGGCGCTGAGTCGGCGATCCCGATCCTCGATCAGATCCTGTCGATGGCCGCCGACGCCGGTCTCGACTCGTCGGCGATCGGCATGGCCCATCGCGGCCGCCTCAACGTGCTCGCCAACGTGATCGGCAAGAGCTACGACCAGATCTTCAAGGAGTTCGAGGGGCACATCGATCCCGTGTCGGTGCAGGGCTC
This sequence comes from Ilumatobacteraceae bacterium, assembly GCA_036556105.1. Classification (GTDB taxonomy): domain Bacteria; phylum Actinomycetota; class Acidimicrobiia; order Acidimicrobiales; family Ilumatobacteraceae; genus JAENVT01. The sequence continues at coordinate 1,804 of DATBKA010000429.1, forward strand.
GGGCGACGTGAAGTACCACCTCGGGGCAACGGGCAAGTACGAGAGCCCGAGCGGCGCCGACATCCGTGTCGAGCTCGCCGCCAACCCGAGCCACCTCGAGACGGTCGACCCGATCGTGCTCGGGATGATGCGCGCGGCCCAGGACCGCATCGAGCCGCCCGGCTCCTTCCCGACGTTGCCGATCCTGCTCCACGGCGATGCCGCGTTCGCCGGTCAAGGTGTCGTCGCCGAGTGCCTGGCGATGAGCGACATCAAGGGCTACCGCGTCGGCGGCACGATCCACCTGATCATCAACAACCAAATTGGTTTCACCACCAGCCCGCAATACGCGCGCAGCTCGCTGTATTGCAGCGACGTCGCCAAGACCGTGCAAGCGCCGATCTTCCACGTCAACGGCGACGACCCCGAGGCGTGCGTGCGCGTCGCCCAGCTGGCGTTCGAGTACCGGCAGACGTTCCACAAAGACGTCGTCATCGACATGGTCTGCTACCGCCGCCACGGCCATAACGAAGGGGACGACCCCAGCTACACGCAGCCGCTGATGTACAAGGCGATCGCCGAGCGACGCAGCGTCCGCAAGCTGTACGTCGAGGCGTTGGTCAAGCGCGGCGAGCTCACCGTCGAGGAAGCCGAAGGCGCGCTCGCCGACTTCCAGAACAAGCTGCAGGTCGCCCTCGACCAGACCCGGGCCCAGGCGCCGTCGCCGATCAAGGCGCCGCGCCCACCGAAGCCGCTGGGCGTGTTGCCGCACGTCGAGACCGGCGTGGCTCGCGCCCAGTTGGACACGATCTTCGATCACCTCACCGAGTACCCGCCCGACTTCACGCCGCATCCGAAGCTCGTTCGGCAGTTCGAGCAGCGCGCCAAGCTCTACCACGACGAGGGCCAGGTCGAGTGGGCAACCGCTGAGTCACTGGCGATCGGCTCGCTCGTGTTGGAAGGCACTCCCGTTCGACTTGCCGGCGAAGACAGCCGACGGGGCACGTTCAGTCAGCGCCACGCGGCGTTGATCGACTACGAGAACGAGCACGACTGGCTTCCGTTGGCCACCCTGCCGGGCGCTGCCGGTCACTTCTGGGTGTACGACAGCCTGCTCAGCGAGTACGCCGCGCTCGGCTACGAGTACGGGTACGCCCACGCCAACCACGAGGCCCTGGTGATGTGGGAGGCGCAGTTCGGCGACTTCATCAACGGCGCCCAGATCATCATCGACCAGTACCTCGCCTCGGCCGAAGACAAGTGGGGGCAGATGAACGGCCTCGTGCTGCTGCTGCCGCACGGCTTCGAAGGCCAGGGCCCGGAGCACTCGTCGG
>DATBKA010000430.1:0-4637 GCA_036556105.1 Ilumatobacteraceae bacterium
ACTCGCCGAGCTGATGAAGGGCTGACCGAGCTCAGGCCGCCGGCGCGTCGGCGCCGAGCTCGAACTTGATGTACTCCGAGCCGGTGTCCTCCCAGTCCTCGAACTGGATGACGCCCATCTCCTTGAAGCGACGGCGCAGCCACGACTCGTTGCGGTCGAGCAGGCCGAGCTTCTTGCAGTTGGGGACGATCTTGGAGAACAGCATCGACTGGAACACGGCGCGCGTCGGGTCTTCGAGCACGAGCGGCACGACCTCGCGCAGGTTGACACCCATGCGCTCCCACACCTCTTGCTGCATGAACCGATCACGCAGACGAATCGCCGCTTCGAAGGCGAACTCCTGGCGGTCGGCCATCTCCGCATCGCTGAGGTGGTCGTAGACCTCCTTCAAGGAGAGCACGCCGAAGGCGACGTGGCGGGCTTCGTCGCTCATCACGTAGCGCAGCATCTGCTTCAGCAGCGGCTCGTTGGTGAACTGGTGCATGAAGCCGAACGCGGCGAGCGCCAACCCCTCGACCATCACCTGCATGCCCAGATAGGTCATGTCCCACCGGCTGTCGTTGACGATGTCGTCGAGCAGCATCCGCAGGTGGGAGTTGATCTGGTACTTGCCGCCGAGCTTCTCCTCGAGGTAGCGAGCGAACACCTCGACGTGGCGCGCCTCGTCGACGACCTGCGTGCTGGCGTAGAGCTTGGCGTCGTACCACGGCACCGTCTCGGTGATCTTGGCGGTGCACAGCAACGCGCCTTGCTCGCCGTGCATGAACTGGCTGAGCACCCAGTTGCGGCTCTCGACGCCGAACTCCAGCCACTTGGCGTCGTCCCACTTCTCCACGGGGGTGCCGACGTACATCGTGGCGTCGATGCCCGTGCCGATCAACGCCTGATCTTCGGCAACCGTCTTCTCGACGTCGACATCGGTGTCCCACGGCAGGTCGGTGGTGGCGTTCCACTGCCCGACCTTGGCCTTCTCGTACAACTTGCGCAGTGCCGGCCGGGCGAGCGTGTAGTCCCAGGTGAAGATGGCGTCGGCGTTGTCCTTGACGATGTGGGTGATCTCGTCGGGATCGTGCGTCGGGATGGCGAGGATCGCGTCGATGTCGTTGATGCCGGCACGGCCGATGATCGTCTCGTTGTCGTTGTGGGTAGCAGTCATGGGGGTCAGCTCCTGGTGAGAGATGGCTGGAACGCCGGGAGGATGAAGGTCTGAATGAAGGTTCTGGCCGAGTCGGCGTCGGCGAGATCGACGTGCTCCGAGGGAGCGAGGAAGTAGCTGATGACCAGACGGGACAACAGCTCGACGAGGCGGGCGCCGTCGCGGCGCGGCAGATAGCCGTCGACGAGTGGGGCGAGGAAGACGGTGGCGACGCGGATGATGCGCGGCAGGCCATCGACGGTCAGCTGGCCGAGCGTCTCCCCCGGCTCCGATGCGAGCATCACGGACAGATGCTGGTCGGCACGCAGCTCGAGCGTGGCGTGAACGACGCAGCGGACGAGCAACTCTTCGAAGTCGTCGACGCCGTCGAGATGACCGTTGAGACGGGTGAAGAAGTCCTCGAGCTCGACGACGCGCAAGGCCTCGAAGAGGACATCCTTGCCGCCAGGGAACAGGCGGTAGAGGGTGGCCCGTGACACACCGGCCTCGGTGGCGATGTCTTCGATCGTGACCTTGGCCAGCCCCCACCGCTCGCAGCACGATTTGGCCGCATTGAGCACGCGCCGCTCGGCAGGGTCCACCGTCATCCGTGAGACACTAAGACAAGAAGTGTCTCATTGTCAATGGGCCTGCCGGTCTACGGGAGCAGCTGACCGGCGAGCGCCTCGGCAAGCCAGCGCTGATACCGCTCTGGAGACCAGGCACGGTCGATGACCAACAGGTGATAGAGCTCCGGCGAGGCGAGGGCGTGGATGACGTCGCCGGCGTCACGGGCGCTCAGGCCGGGGCGCAGCGCTTTCGCCCTCGCCAGCGCCGCGGCAACGCGTCCCTGGCCCTCCTGGCGCTGCCGCGTCAGTTCGTCGAGGACAGCCGCGGCATCCGGTTCGGAGCTGGCAGCACTGACCAGGATGCGGTACACGGGTGCGGCCCTGGTGTTGATGTCGACGCTGACGGCTGCGAGCCGGGCCAGCGTGTCCTCGGGGCGCTTCGCGTCCAGAAGCGAGCGCACATGACTCCGTTCCGCGACCGGAACGGGCTCGTCGTCGCCGGCGACCGACGTGTCGAGGAGAGCCTTGAGGATTCCCTTCTTCGACGAGAACAGCCGATAGACCGTGGCCTGAGGGATGTCGGACGCGATGCTGATCCCCTCGATGGTCGTCGCGCTGTAGCCGCGCTCGAGGAAGAGGGTGCGGGCGGCGTCGAGGACCGCCCGGCGCGCCAACCGTGTCCGCGCCTGCGGCGCTCGCGACGTGTCGTCTGCCATCGATGCGGATCGAGCTACTTGCGTCGCTTGTTGGCGGCTTGGCTGACGTTGAGATCGACGGCCGCACGGATCAGACGCTTGAACGCCGGCTCGTCGAGTCTCGAACCTTCGACGATGTCGATCGCCCGCCGTGTGCCCGCATCGAGGCTGGCGTTGAACAGGCGCTTGGGATCATCGAGTGACGCGCCGTACATGAACGTCAGCTTCACCTTGTCCTTGTAGACCTCGCCGGTGCAGATGATGCCGTCGTGCGACCACGTGGGGACGCCCGCCGGATTCGACGGCTTGACCCACTTCGCCTCCTCGGAGACGTCGGGGTCGGCCTCTCGGATGAGCACTCGAATCCGGTCCAGCGTCTCGTGACGCCAATCGGTGCCAGCCATGTCAGTGGCTCACGGCATCGCTCGGCAGCGCGGCGAAGTCGCTCTGCACCTTGCGGTACCACTTCATGCCCGAGACCGGGCGCCGCCAACGGGCCTTCATCTCGCGAAGCGCAGGTTCGTGATCGCTGCTCCCGGCTGCGACCGCCTCGCGGAGGTGACGGTCCTGGGCCTTGATGATCTCGTTGGCGTCCTCGCCGACGAGGCGAAGCTCACACGCTCCGCCGAGTTGGCTGCAGGTCATCGTCTTCATGGCATGTCTCCTTCGTTGTCCATGCATTGCGAGTAAGGCAATGTGAGAGCGATACTCTCATATTGAGAGAATCGCTGTCAATAGCCAAGCGTCGGGCGTCCAGGCCAGCGTCGCCGGCGCAGTGGCCATGCCTCGCCCAGCCACTGGTCGATCGCAACGGCAAGATCCAGGTCCCGTTCGGCGTGTGACGCTCGGACCCATGACCGAACCATCGCGTCAGCCACCCCCGTGATGTCGGGGTCGATGTACACGCACCCGATCACGTCATCGCCGTGCAGCACGCTGTACGCGAACGCCTCACGAGCGCTGAACTCGCGCCGATGTTGCTCCAGATCGGCGAGGTTCTGGTCCAACGTCATCGGCGTCGGCCAGTCGTCATCGCCCCAATCCAGCGGCGCGAATCCCGCGGTGGCGTGAATGTGGTCGATGCTCGACATCCAGGCCTGGTAGTCGCGTTCGTTGTGCACCGGTGCCAAGATCTCCAGCCGGAACCAGTCCGTCGAGAGCGGTACCGGTGGGTCGATGACGCGCTCGAACACACCAGCAGTCTCCCCGACCGTGGTCGCAGCAGTCGACCCCAACTCCGTCGCGGCGAGGTCGTCCAGCCGCCAAGATCCCGTTGCTTCGGACCAGGTCGAGTGAGTACTCTGCCTCCAACTTGCGGCGCGGAGGGGTGCAGCCATGGGGCGGATACGGGCGATTCTGGTGACCGGTGCAACGGCTGTCGCCGCGATCAGCGTGGGCACCACGCCGGTCGCGCAAGCTGCCGGAGGGACCATCAGTGGTGTTGTCACGGACACATCAGGTTCTCCGATCGTTGGGGCCACCGTTCGTGCCGTCGGTGACGAGTTCGGCTTCATCCGCTCCGCTGCGGTGTCGACCGACGCCAATGGTGCGTATGTGATCAGCGGGTTGGCGGCGAACGCTCAACCATGGCGCGTCGCCGCCGGTGCCGTCGGATTCGTGCCGTCATATGCAGGTGCGTACAAGTTCACCGACGCCCAGACGTTTCCGGTGACGGCCGACGAGGCCTACGTCGTCGACTTTCATCTCGGCCAGCCGACCGCTTCTGTGTCGGGAGTGATCACCGCCCCCGGCGGTGCGCCGTTCGCCGGCGCGACCGTGAGCATCTCTCGACCATCGCCGCCCTACTTCAGCGACTTCACGCCGGCATTCGACACGTCGTCGTTCAGCAAGAACGTCGTCACCGATGCCAGCGGTCGGTACACGGTGACGGGCTTGGCTCCTGGCGACGTCTACGTGAGCGCCGAGCCGCCGCCGACGCGCCGCGATCTCCTGCTCACGTTCGTCGATCAGGTCAACCTCTTCCCGATAGCGGTCCCGCTTGTCGAGGGTCAGACGACGGCGATCGACATCGAGTTGATCGCCGCGGCGACGATCAGCGGTCGCATCACCGACCCGGCGGGCAACCCCGTGCGCGGAGCCTTCGTGATCTCATCCGGCTTCCCGTTCCCGGAACAGGGAACGACCGACATCGACGGTCGCTATGAGATCACTCACCTCTCCCCCGGCCTCCAGGGCGTCTTCGCCTTCGGTCCTACGGGATCCAACTACCTGCAGACG
>DATBKA010000431.1:0-3951 GCA_036556105.1 Ilumatobacteraceae bacterium
TCGACACGGCATACGACGAGCAGGCGTTCATCGTCAAGAGCAACGGGCAGACCGGCTTCCTCGACCACGAGGCGCTGAAGCCCGACAAGATCAAGCCCGAGCTCGCCGCGCTGTTCAACGGCGTCAACGCCAAGAAGGGCGGCTCGCTGGTCGTCCACGGCTGGGTCATGGCCGAAGACCTGCTCAAGCTGGGCATGCGCTGACCGACGCGACGGTTGTCGAAGCCGTCATCCGCCGCCGGCGGATGACTCGCCGGTTCAGCGCTGAGCCACTGGATCCGGCGCAGGTCGTCGAACTGGTCGACACGGCGCGCCGTGCCCCCTCGGCCGGCTACAGCCAAGGAGTCCACTTCGTCGTGCTGTCCGGCGACACCGTGGCCAGGTTCTGGCAGACCACCGATGCCGAAGCGTGGTTCGCCGACCGGCGCGACGGGGTGCTCGACGCCCCCGTGATCGTGCTGCCGATCGCCGATCCGCAGGCCTACACCAGTCGCTACGCCGAGGCCGACAAGGCCGGTCACGGGCTCGATTTGGCCGACAACTGGCCCGTGCCGTTCTGGCTCACCGACGCGGCGATGGCCGTGCAGAACCTGCTGCTGCTGGTCGAGGCGCAACGCCTCGGGGCGCTCTACTTCGGGATCTTCCGCAACACCGACGTGCTCCTGGCCGATTTGGGCGTGCCGGAGGGGATGCTCTCCGTGGGCGCGGTCGCGCTCGGTCACCGGGCGGCCGACGACCGCCCCAGCGGGTCGGCGACGACCCGCCCCCGCCGCGGCACCGGCGACGTCATCCACCTCGACCGCTGGTGATCCGAGTGTTTCAAGGCACCCGTCGCGCCTCCAAACACTCGGATCAGAGTTGGGCCAGCAGCGCCTCGACGGAGTCGGTCGGCGCCTGGCAGGCGTAGTTCCGGCAGACGTAGGCGAGGCCCGCGCCGCGCTGCTCCCACAGCGGCGAGTCGTAGGGCTCGCCCCACGCCAGCACGGCGTTGGGCAGCCAACGGCCGTGGATCGCCCGAACCAGATCCGGACGTTCACCGACGATGGCGATCTCGGTGATGCCGGAATGCAGCATGTCGACGGCGGCGAGGGCGTTGGAGAACGCCGACGGCGCTTGTGGCATGACTCGACCGAGCAGGCGCAGGATCTGCTCGGCGTGGTTGCTGAAGCGCGCCTCGCCGGTCAGCGCGCCGAGACGTAACAGCGCGACTGCGGCCACGGAGTTGGCGGAGGGCGTGGCGTTGTCCATCAGGTCCTTCTGGCGGGCGACGAGCTGCTCGGCGTCGTCGGCCGTCGAGAACAGTCCGCCGTTGCCGGCGTCCCAGAAGTGGTCGAGCATCGTGTCGGTGACATCGCGGGCGTGGTCGATCCACTGACGTTCCCCGGTCGCCTCGGCGAGACGGGTGAAGGCGTCGACGAGCGCGGCATGGTCGGCGGCCAGGGCAGCATGGCGAGCCGGCGGGTCGCCGTCGGCCTGCCACGAGCGGTGCCAGCGACCGTCGCCGTCACGAAGGTTCTCGACCAAGAACCGACCGTTGGCCTGTGCCGCGTCGAGCCAGTCGCTGCGCTCGAGTGCTGCGGCAGCCTCGGCCAGCGATGACAGCATCAACGCGTTCCACTCCGTCAGGACCTTGTCGTCGAGCCCCGGCCGGCGGCGGGCGGCGCGAGCCTCGAACAACCTCCGGCGAGCGGACTCGATCTCGGCGGGACGGGCGAGTTGGCCTCGGTGGTGCAGCCGCGATGGGATCGTCCGGCCCTCGAAGTTGCCCGCGTCGGTGAACTCGTACCAGTCGAGGGCCGCGGGCGCGTCGTCGCCGAGCACGCGTTCGACCTCGTCGATCGTCCACGTGTGGAACAGCCCTTCGTGCCCGTGGCCATGCTCGTCGGGCGAGTCGGCGTCCTCGGCCGAGAAGAAACCGCCGGACGGATGGCGGAGGTCGCGCAGCACGTACTCGACGGTCTCCTCGACGACTTGCCTCCAACGCGCCTCACCGATGACGAGGAACGCGTGGAGGTAGATCCTGATCAGCAGGGCCTGGTCGTAGAGCATCTTCTCGAAGTGCGGAACGAGCCACTCACGATCGACCGAGTAGCGGGCGAACCCGCCGCCGATGTGGTCGTACATGCCGACGCTGGCCATCGCGTCGAGCGACGTGGCAACGATCGTGCGTGCATCGTCCTGCGGCTGGCGTTGATGAGCGCGCAGGATGAGGTCGAGGCTCATCGTCGACGGGAACTTTGGCGCCGTTCCGAACCCACCCCACTCGGCGTCGAACGATCTCGCCAGTTGCTGCATCGCCTGGGTCATGATCGCTGCGCCAGGCAGGTCGTCGGCCGGCCGGACTGTTGCCGTGCGCCCGATCGCGTCGGCGAGGGCGTCGACGTTGTGCTGCACGTCGTCGCGGCGGTTCGTCCACACGTCGGTGATGGCCGCCATGAGTTGGAGGAAGTTCGGCTTCGGGAAGTAGGTGCCTCCGTAGAACGGATGCCCGTCAGGAGTGAGGAACACGGTCATCGGCCACCCACCACGGCCACTCATCGCTTGCACCGCCTCCATGTAGATCGAGTCGACGTCGGGTCGTTCCTCACGATCGACCTTGATGTTGACGAACCGCTCGTTCATCTCGCCGGCAACTTGCTCGTCCTCGAAGCACTCGTGGGCCATGACATGGCACCAGTGACACGCTGAGTAGCCGACGCTCAGCAGGATTGGGACGCCGCGCTCCTCGGCGGCCTCGAATGCCTCTGACCCCCACGGGTACCAGTCGACCGGGTTGTCGGCGTGTTGACGCAGGTAGGGGCTGGTCTCGCGCCCGAGCCGGTTCGTTGCAGGCATGCCCGCACCGTACCGTCGTTTGGTCGTGTCGTGAGCAGCAGCGCCGACGGCGCGCAGGGCTCGCCAGGCGTGCAAGGCTGTAGCTCAGCAGAGTGACGTCTAGGAGGTACGCAGTCATGGAACATCGTGTTTTGGCGAGCCGGAATCGTCGAGGAGTGGCCGGATTGCTCGGCGTCATGGCGATGGGCGCGGCACTCTTTGCGCCGTTGGCCGCGTCGTCTCAGCAGGCGTCGGCGATCACCATCTCTGGTGCCAACTCGCTCTCCGACAGCGTCTCCGTGAGCTATCGACACAAGCAGGGCTCCACCACCGACGTCCACTTGTTGGCGTGGAACGACTTCCATGGCAATCTCGAGCCCACCGGCTTGAACATCTACGGCCAGTTCGCCGGAGGCGCTGCTTGGCTAGCCCAGGCAGTACACGACAAGCAGGAACAGTACGGCAACAAGCAGATCAGCCTGATCGCCGGCGACAACATCGGCGCCAGTCCACTCGTCGATGGACTTTTCTACGGTGAGCCCTCGACGATCGTCACCAACCTGATGCACGCCGATTTCGCATCCGTGGGCAACCACGAGTTCGACAAAGGTGCGACCGAGCTGCTGCGCATCCAGAAGGGCGGGTGCCGCGCGGACGTCGGCTGTACCGGCGCCCCCTACGCGCGGACGCGTGGTGGAACCACCAACAGATATCCCGGCGCGGACTTCCAGTACCTGTCGGCGAACGTCGTGCGCAACGACAACGGCAAGACGCTCTTCCCCGCCTACGGGACGAAGCGGATCAAGAGCAACAGCGGCAAGAAGTTCGAGATCGGGATCATCGGCGAAGTGCTCGAGGCCACGCCAACCATCGTGACGCCGACCGGTGTCGCCGGCCTCACGTTCCAGGACGAGGCCGATGCCGCCAACGGAGTTGTTCGCAAGCTTCGGCGGCAGGGCGTGAAGACGAACGTGCTCGTCATCCACCAGGGTGGCTTCCAGCAGGGCACGGCCGCACTGAACGGCTGTGCCGGAAACCTGGCGGGCAGCGACATCCTCGAGATCGCCACGAGGCTCGACCCGTCCATCAAGGTCATCGTGTCCGCCCACACGCATGCCGAGTACCGCTGCACGATCAC